>JARKQO010000303.1 GCA_029974855.1 Eubacteriales bacterium | reverse complement strand
GTGGTGAAAACCTCCCGCGGCTGGGTATTCTACGGAGGGGAGGACTAAGCCATGACGTATTCGCAAAAGGCAGGCCGCAAGCCCGGCGTGACGCTGCTGGGCAGGAGCGTCACCTACTTGGTCATCATCGCCGCCTCCCTCCTGTACATGGTCCCCTTTTTGTGGATGGTGTCCACGTCCCTGAAAAGCACGGCCCAGGTATTCCAGAATCCCCCCACCTGGATTCCCAGGCCCCTGACCTGGGAGAATTACCAGCTGGCGGTGGAGCGGATCCCCTACCTGCGCTATACGGTAAACACCTTGGTGATCTCCGTTTCCAGCGTGGTGGGCATTGTGATCGCCTCCTCCATGGTGGCCTATTCCCTGTCCAAAATCCGCTGGAAGGGCGCGGGGTTCGTCTTTGGGCTGGTGCTGGCCACCATGATGATCCCCTACCAGGTCACCATGATCCCCACCTATATGATCTGGCTGAAGCTGGGCCTGACGGGCACCTATTGGCCGCTGATTCTGCCGTGCTTCTTCGGCGGGTCGTACTATGTGTTTTTGTTGCGGCAGTTCTTCATGACTATCCCCGATTCCTTGGTGGACGCGGCCACCATCGACGGGGCGGGCTACGTGCGCACCTTCACCAGCGTGCTGATTCCCTTGGTACGGCCGGCCATGACCAGCGTGGGCATCTTCGCCTTTCTGGCGGCCTGGAGCGATTTTTTGGGCCCGCTCCTGTACATCAACCGCCAACAGGATTATACTCTATCCTTGGGGCTTCAGGGCTACATCTCCCAGCACTATGTGGAATGGAACCTGCTGATGGCGGCTGCCACCATCTTCACCGTGCCCATCATCATCATTTTCTTCTTCGCCCAGAAGCAGTTTATTGAAGGCATTACCGTAACCGGCTTGAAAGGATAGGCAATATGCGCATTCTGTATATCCCCCTGGATGAAAGGCCTTGTAACCTGAAATATCCCGTATGGCTTTCCCAGATCACCGGCGAGGTCCAACTGATCGCGCCCCCGGCCTCCATGCTGGGGAAGCTGAAGCGCCCCGCGGACACCGCCACCCTCTGGTCCTGGGTGCTGGCCCAGGCCAAGGGCTGCGACGGGGCGATCCTGTCCGTGGATACGCTGGTGTACGGGAACATCATCAACTCCCGGACCCATCATCTGTCCATCCCGGAGTGCGACGGGCTGCTGGCCAACTTCCGAACCCTAAAGGCGGAAAACCCGCAGCTCACCGTCCATGCCTTCAATCTGGTGGCCAGGGTGGCGGCATATGACTCCGCCGCCGAGGACCCAGACTATTGGGCCACCCATGGCCGGGCCATCTGGCGCTACGCCTATTTGACGGATAAGGACCAGCGGGGCCACGCTGACGAGGCGGAGCGGGCGGAGTGCCAGAGGCTGACAGAGCAAATTCCCGCCCCATTCCTGGAGGATTTCCTGGCCCGGCGCAAGGTGACCCGGCATGTGAACCTGGCGGTGCTGGACCTGCTGGCCCAGAACGTGTTTTATGACCTGACCGTCCCCAAGGACGACACGGCGGAATACGGCTACGCCGCCATGGACCAGCGGGCCATCGCGGAAAAGGTGCGGGCCCTGCGGCTGATGGACCGGGTGCTGGTGTACCCCGGGGCGGACGAGGCGGGCTGCGTGCTCTTTGCCCGGGCATTTTGCCGCAAAACCGGCTTCACGCCCCGGGTGCAGGTGCGCTACTCCTCCGTAAACGGCCCCGGCATCGTGCCCACCTACGAGGACAGGCCCTTGCACGAGTCCGTCAAGGCGCAGATCACCTCGGCGGGGGGCGTGCTGGTGGACAGCGCCCCGGAGGCGGACCTGCTGCTGGCTGTCCACTCCCCCGCCCTCCGCATGATCGAATCCGCGGACCAGGACGCCCAAAAGGACGTAACCTACTACAGCCACCACTGCCTGCCGGAATTCCTGCGCTACCTCCGCTATTTTCTGGGCCTGCCCGGCAGGGCCTGCGCCTTGGCGGACGTATGCTACGGCAACGGGGCGGACAAAGAGATGATGGAAACCGCGCGCCTCATGGGCATCTTGGACCAGGTGGACGCCTACGGGGGCTGGAACACCGCCATGAACACCGTGGGGGTTGCCTTGGCCCACGGCATTGTGGCGGCCTGGCTGCGGGCCCATCCCGCGCCCGGGCAGGGGCGGACGCTTTCGGAGACCTTTCTGCTCCGCAAGATCATCGAGGACTGGCTCTTTCAGGCGGATCTTTTGGGCAGCGCCATCCACGATCCCGGCGCGTTTGCCCTGGGCCCCGTGGACCCCTACGCCTTGGGAGCCCAGGAGGAAGCGGTGCGCAGCCTGGTGGAAAAGTTGGTCCGGGAGAAGATTGCTCAGGTTTTCCCGGAGGGTTTCCGGGGGCGGGCCATCCGCTTTGGCAGCCTATCCTTTCCCTGGAACCGGATTTTCGAGATCGATTTTGATTTGGCACTGGAATAAGAACGGGAGGGAACCCCACCCATGCGATTGGACGAATTTCTTCGGCGTACAAAAGGCGGCATGATCGTATCCTGCCAAGCTCTGGAAAACGAAGCCCTCTATGGCGCGCATATCATGGCGGCCATGGCCCGGGCGGTGACCTTGGGGGGCGCGGCGGGGATCCGTTGCCACTACGGGGAGGATATCCGCGCCGTCAAGGCGGCGGTGGAGGTGCCGGTGATCGGCCTGGTGAAGCGCGTGTACCCGGACAGCCCGGTGTACATCACTCCCACCCTGCGGGAAATGGAAGAGGTTGTCAAAGCGGGGGCGGATGTGGTAGCATTTGACTGTACGGACCGTCCCCATCCCGGCGGCGTCAGTTCGGAGGCGCTCATCCGGCAGGTGCGGGCCCAGTTTGGCCGGGAGATTCTGCTGATGGCGGATATTTCCACCCACGGCGAAGGGGTGCGGGCGGCAGAATGGGGGGTGGACATGGTTTCCACCACCCTGTCCGGGTACACCCCCTACAGCCCCCAGCTGGAAGGGCCGGATTTTGCGCTGATGGAATCCTTGCCCCTGGCGCTGTCCATTCCCGTGCTGGCAGAGGGACGCATCTGGACCCCGGAGGAGGCCGCCCGGGCCCTGGGCACCGGGGTCCACGCCATCATCGTGGGAACGGCCATCACCCGCCCCAAGGACATTACGGAGCACTTCCTGAAAAAAATCCGGGAGGCCGCCCGTTCATAGGAAAGGAAGGACCCCATGATCCACCCACCCTCCGTTTCCGGCAAGCAGGGGGCTTTGCTGCCCAAGGTTTCCACCTTGATGCCCACCCTCACCAAGGCTGAGCACAAGGTGGCGGCGGAGCTGCTCCAAAACCCCCAGGCGGTGCTGTATTATTCCATCACGGAGTTTGCGGAGCACGCCGGGGTGCACGACACCACGGTGGTGCGGTTTTGCCGCAAGCTGGGCCTGAAGGGTTACCAGGAGTTCAAAATGCTCCTGGCCCAGGAAATGGCCTATCAGGACATGCGGAATGTATCCGTGGTCAGCGGGGCGGTGTCCCCGGAGGACTCGGTGGGGGATGTAAAGCAGAAGGTGCTGGAAATGAACCGCTCCGCGCTGCAGGAAACCCTGGCCCTGCTGGACGACGCCAGCCTGGAGAAGGCGGCGGCGGCCCTTCAGGGGGCCCGGCGGGTGCTGTTCTACGGGGTGGGCGCTTCGGGGAACACCGCCAACGACGCCAAGGACAAGTTCATGCGCATCGGGTTTGCTGCGGAATCCTACGCGGACAGCCATTTGCAAGCCATGAGCGCCTCCTTGCTGACCCCGGAGGACGTGGCCATCGCCATCAGCTATTCCGGCAGCACCATGGACACCGCCGACACCTTGGCCATCGCCAAATCCTCCGGCGCCACCACCATCTGCATCACCCACTATGCCAAATCCCCCATCACCCACCACGCGGACATCGTGCTGCTTTCGGGCCATAACGAAAGCCCTCTCCAGGGGGGCGCGCTATCCACCAAGATCGCCCAGCTGTTCGTGCTGGATGTGCTGTACGCGGTGATTGTGAAAAACGACCGGCAGACCGTGGAGGCCAACAAGGCCCGGACTGCCGCGGCGGTGGCCTCCAAGCTGTATTAAGGGTCATGGGAAAGGGGAGGCGCTTCATGCCCTCCCCTTTCCCACAACCTCCTTTATAGCCCTTCTTCCCTGTTCCACAAATACTGCCAGGGGGTGTCGTCCGGCAAAGAGCCGAACTCGCTCCGGTCATAGGTAGCCAGCACCTTGCCCTTTTGAATCCGCACCAGCCGGTCCGCCAAGGACAGGGTATCCGCCAGGTTCACGGCCAGAATCACCACGGCGATCCCCTTGCCCAGCAGCTTTTCAATCAACTGCCAGATGTGCATGCGCTGCTCCACGTCCGCCTGCATGAAGGGCTGCACGCAGATGGCCACCCTGGGCCGCTGCAGCAGCACCCGGGCGTAGATCAGGTCGTATTTCTGCA
>JARKQO010000302.1 GCA_029974855.1 Eubacteriales bacterium | reverse complement strand
CAGCAGCTGACCCAGATGTTCTGCAGCACGCCGCGTCAGTACCGGGTGCGCAATCTGCCAGGAGCCCGGCCTGGTGACCTGGTGACCGTGGTGTTGCCCGCCGGGGTGCTCAGCCGCCATGCCACCCTCGGTTATGGCCTGCCGCTCCTGGGGTTGCTCCTGGGGGCCTTGCTGGGGCAGTTGCTGGCGGGCAATGGCGGGGCTCTGGGCGGTGCCGGCCTGGGGCTGCTGCTGGCCTGGGGGGCGGTGCGTTACCGCAGCCGTCAGCTGACTGGAAATTCCCGTAACGAACCCTATATCGGTCGAATCAAGTCCTAGGAGGATAAGCTCGTGATCAGGAAATTACTTGCCTTCGCCGCAGTCTTGCTGGTGGCCTTCCAAGTCCATGCCCAGGCTCCTGCCGGGCGCAGTCTGCCCGATTTTGCCGAGCTGGCGGAGCGCCAGGGGCAGGTGGTGGTGAATATCAGCACCACCCAGATCCAGCGCAACCGGCAGGCTCAGGCTATTCCCTTCGACGAGAACGATCCCATGGCGGAGCTGTTCCGCCGCTTCATGCCCCGGGGCCTGCCCGGCGTTCCCCGGGAATCCGAGAGCCGTTCCCT
Organism: Eubacteriales bacterium; assembly: GCA_029974855.1. Next base: position 7,001 of record JARKQO010000302.1, on the reverse strand, counting down.
GGGGTCGGGATTCATCATCAGCGCAGACGGTTACATTCTCACCAATGCCCATGTGGTGGATGGGGCCGACGAGGTGACCGTGCGCTTGAACGACAAGCGGGAGTTCCGGGCCCGCATCATCGGGGCCGACAAGCGTACCGATGTGGCGCTGATCAAGATTGAGGCCTCCGGCCTGCCCGTGGCGCGTCTGGGCAGCCCCGACAGGCTGCGGGTGGGCGAGTGGGTGGCGGCCATCGGTTCTCCCTTCGGGTTCGAGAATTCGGTGACGGCCGGCATCGTGTCCGCCAAGGGGCGTTCCCTGCCCCAGGAAAACTACGTACCTTTCATCCAGACCGACGTGGCCATCAAACCGGGCAATTCCGGCGGCCCCCTGTTCAACATGAGCGGCGAGGTGGTGGGTATCAACTCCCAGATCTACAGCCGCAGTGGTGGCTACATGGGACTTTCCTTTGCCATCCCCATTGACGTGGCCATGGATATCCAGAACCAGCTGCGCGCTTCCGGCAAGGTCAGCCGGGGCCGCATGGGGGTCGTGATCCAGGAGGTGACCAAGGAGCTGGCCGAGTCCTTCGGGCTGGACAAACCCCATGGCGCCATCGTCAATTCCGTGGAAAAGGGCGGGCCTGCCGAGCAGGCCGGGATAGAGGCGGGGGACGTGGTCCTGCGTTTCGACGGCAAGGTCATTTCCTCTTCTGCCGATCTGCCCCGCATTGTGGCGGCGACCCGCCCGGGGACTCGGGTGAGCGTGCAGCTGTGGCGCAAAAGCAGCCTCCGGGAGGTGCATCTGACCGTGGGTGAGGTGCAGGAGGAGAAGGCCCAGGCCCCGCGGCAGGGCAGGGGACAGCGTTCCGAGCAGCAGGCCAACCGCCTGGGGCAGGTGGTGAGCGAGCTGACGCCCGAGCAGCGGCGCCAGCTGGGGGTTGCCGGCGGCCTCCTGGTGGAGGATCTGCGCGGCAATGTGGCACGGGCCGATCTGCGTCCGGGAGATGTGATCCTGGCGCTGATCAACCGGGGGGTGACCACCGAGGTCCGCAGCGTGGAGCAGTTCAACAAGCTGCTGTCTTCCTTCGGGCGGGGGGCCAACGTTACCCTGCTGGTGCGCCGCGGGGAGCTGCAGACCTTCATCACGATCAAGGGCATCAGTGACTGAGGCGCCTCCCATGCTGACCCTGATCAGCAGGGGCTACTGCCATCTCTGTCATGACATGGAGGTGGCCCTGCAACCCCTGCTGGAGGAGTTCGGCATGAGCTTGGAGGTTCTCGATGTGGATGCGGACCCGGAGCTGGAAGCCCGCTACGACGAGCTGGTTCCGGTGCTGCTGCTGGATGGGGTGGAGCTCTGTCATTATTTTCTGGATGAGCCCAAAGTCCGTGCTGTTTTGGCGCGAATTCGCTAGAATTCACGGTCTTTCAGATTCCAGGAAGGGTGCCAGGCGCACCCTTTTTAATTCCTGAACGGGAACCAATGAAGCACATCAGAAATTTCTCCATCATCGCCCACATCGACCATGGCAAGTCCACCCTGGCTGACCGCATCATCCACTACTGCGGTGGCCTCTCCGACCGGGAGATGGAAGCCCAGGTGCTCGATTCCATGGACATCGAGCGGGAGCGGGGCATCACCATCAAGGCCCAGACTGCGGCCCTGAGCTACAAGGCCAGGGACGGGCAGGTGTACAACCTGAACCTGATCGACACCCCGGGCCACGTGGACTTCTCCTACGAAGTCTCCCGTTCCTTGTCGGCCTGCGAAGGGGCCCTGCTGGTGGTGGACGCTTCCCAGGGGGTGGAGGCTCAGACCGTGGCCAACTGCTATACGGCCATCGAACTGGACGTGGAGGTGCTCCCGGTCCTGAACAAGATCGACCTGCCCTCCGCCGACCCGGACAATGCCCGCCAGGAAATTGAGGACGTGATCGGTATTGACGCCACCGATGCGGTGCTGGCTTCCGCCAAGACCGGTCTTGGCGTCGAGGACATCCTGGAAGCCGTGGTGGCGCGCATTCCGGCTCCCGAAGGGGACCCGGAAGCGCCCCTCAAGGCCCTGATCATCGACTCCTGGTTCGATAACTACGTGGGCGTGGTGATGCTGGTCCGGGTCGTGGATGGAGAGCTGAAGCCCAAGGACAGGCTGCAGCTCATGTCCAATGGCAAGCAGTACCTGTGCGAGCAGGTGGGGGTGTTCACGCCCAAGTCCCTGCAGCGGGAGGCCCTGCGGGCCGGGGAGGTGGGCTTCATCATCTCCAACATCAAGGAACTGGATTCCGCCAAGGTGGGCGACACCATCACCCTGGCCACCCGTCCGGCCAGCGAGCCCCTGCCGGGTTTCAAGGAAATCAAGCCCCAGGTGTTCGCCGGCCTTTACCCGGTGGAGGCCAACCAGTACGACCAGCTGCGCGAATCCCTGGAAAAGCTGAAACTGAATGACGCTTCCCTCCAGTACGAGCCGGAAGTCTCCCAGGCCCTGGGCTTCGGTTTCCGCTGCGGCTTCCTGGGTCTCCTGCACATGGAGATCATTCAGGAGCGCCTGGAGCGGGAATTCGACCAGGACCTGATCACCACTGCGCCCACCGTGGTCTACGAAGTGGTGATGAAGGACGGCACGGTGATCCAGGTGGAGAATCCCTCCCGCCTGCCCGATCTCTCCAAGATCGAGGAAATCCGTGAGCCCATCATCACCGCCACCATTTTCGTGCCCCAGGACTACCTGGGCAGCGTCATCACCCTCTGCAACCAGAAGCGCGGCAACCAGGTGGACATGCACTACCACGGCCGCCAGGTGAAGGTGGTGTACGAGATGCCCATGGCCGAAGTGGTGATGGACTTCTTCGACAAGCTCAAGTCCGTGTCCCGGGGTTATGCCTCCCTGGACTACGACTTCAAGGAATACCGGGCCGCCGATGTGGTGAAGCTGGACATCCTCATCAACGGGGAGAAGGTGGATGCCCTGTCCCTGATCGTGCACCGCTCCAACTCCCAGTACCGGGGCCGGGAACTGGCCGCCAAGATGCGCGAACTGATTCCCCGCCAGATGTACGACGTGGCCATTCAGGCGGCCATCGGCTCCAACATTCTGGCTCGGGAAAACGTCAAGGCCATGCGCAAGGACGTGCTGGCCAAGTGCTACGGCGGCGACATCACTCGCAAGAAGAAGCTGCTGGAAAAGCAGAAGGCCGGCAAGAAGCGCATGAAACAGGTGGGTAGCGTGGAAATTCCCCAGGAAGCTTTCCTGGCCGTGCTACGCGTCGATAACTGAGGTTTGTCCATGAATTTTCCCCTGATCCTGTTTGTCCTGCTGGTGGTGACCGGTATCGTCTGGCTGGTGGATCTGCTGTGGTTCAAGAAGCAGCGCGGCAAGTCGGACAAGGACCCCTGGTGGGTGGAGTATGGCGCCAGCTTCTTCCCGGTGATCCTGGTGGTGTTCGTGCTGCGCTCCTTCATCGTCGAGCCTTTCAGGATTCCCTCGGATTCCATGGTGCCCACCTTGTTGAACGGGGATTTCATCCTGGTTAACAAATACACCTACGGGGTCCGCTTACCCATCATCAACAAGAAGGTTCTGGCCATCAATGAGCCCCAGCGGGGAGATGTGATGGTGTTCCGTTTTCCGGAAGATCCCAGCCAGGACTACATCAAACGGGTGATCGGTTTGCCCGGAGATACGGTGGCCTATCAGGACAAGCGCCTGACCATCAACGGCAAGGAAATCCCCGTGGAAGCCCGGGATGATTACCTGCATCCCGAGCGGCTTTATTACTCGGCCCAGTTCGAGGAAAACCTCGGTGGAGTGACCCACCGGATGCTCAATGACCGGGATGCGCCGGCCTATGTCCCCGATGCCAGCCGCTTTCCCGGGCGCGATAAATGCAAATACAATACGGCCGGTGTGATCTGCCTGGTGCCGGAAGGCCATTACTTCGTCATGGGGGATAACCGTGACAACAGTCGCGACAGTCGTGCCTGGGGCTTCGTGCCCGAGGAGAACATCGTAGGCAAGGCATTCTTCATCTGGCTTAATTTTTCCGACTGGAGTCGTGTCGGATCTTTCAAATAAGGGGTTGGGTATGAACAAACAACGTGGCCTGGCGCTCAGTTCTCTGATTTTCTGGTGTATCGGTATCGCGCTGGTGGCGCTGATCGGGATGAAGGTGGTGCCATCGGTGATGGAGTACCAAACAATACTGAAAACGGTCAAGGCAGTGGCAAATGAAGCCGGCTCCCAGAGCACAGTTGCAGATGTTCGAAAATCATTTGGGCGTTATGACGACGTGAATGATTTCCCATCTATCTCGCCTGAAGATCTCGAAATAACCAAAGTGAGTGGTCAGGTGGTGGTTTCCTTCTCCTACGAAAAGCGTATCCCCCTGTTTGCCAACGTGAGTCTGGTGATCGACTACCGAGGTTCTTCAAACTGATATCCATGGAACTGGCGGTACTTGAACGTTCCCTGGATTACCATTTTCAGGACAAGCGCCTCCTTGCCCTTGCCCTGACCCACAGGAGCTCCTCGGCCCAGCACAATGAGCGGCTCGAGTTCCTGGGGGACGGGGTGCTCAACTGCGTGATTGCGGCAGCCCTGTTTTCCCGCTTCGAAACCTTGCCCGAAGGCGATCTGTCCCGTCTGCGGGCCAATCTGGTGCGCCAGGACACCTTGCACCGCTTGGCCTTGCAACTGCGGCTGGGGGAGTGCCTGCAACTGGGGGATGGGGAGATGCGCAGTGGCGGCCATCAGCGTCCCTCCATCCTGGCGGATGCCCTGGAAGCCATTTTCGGGGCCATCTACATGGAAGCCGGCTTCGAGGCGGCGGCCCTGGTGATCCGCAGGCTCTTTGCCCCGCTCCTGGAGGCCATCGTCCCCGGTCAGGCCATGAAGGACCCCAAGACCCGTTTGCAGGAGTGGCTCCAGGGGCGGCGGCGGCCCCTGCCCAAGTACCAGTTGCTGGAAACCTCGGGCGCAGCCCATGACCAGCGCTTTCATGTGGCCTGCCAGATCGAAGGCCTGGGATTGATCACACAAGGTACGGGCGCCAGCCGGCGCCTGGCCGAACAGGCGGCCGCCGAGCAAGCACTCGCGGCCCTGGAGGAGCAACATTCATGAGCGTCATCCGCTCCGGTTACATCGCCATCGTGGGGCGTCCCAATGTGGGCAAATCCACCCTCCTGAACCAGTTGGTGGGCGAGAAGATCAGCATTGTCTCGCGCAAGGCCCAGACCACCCGTCACCGGATCATGGGCATCCTCACCAACCCGGATGCCCAGTACGTATTCGTGGATACCCCTGGCTTTCAGACCCGTTTTTCCAATGCCCTGAACCGGGCCATGAACCGGGGCGTCACCCAGACTCTGGCGGATGTGGACGTGGTGTTCTTCGTGGTCGAGTCCGGCCGTTTCGATGCCAAGGACGAGGCGGTCCTGCGCCTCCTGCCCGAGGATGTGCCGGTCATCCTGGTGGTCAACAAGACTGACCAGGTGAAGGACAAATCCAGCCTGCTGCCTTTCCTGGCCAAGGTGGCCGAGAAGCGGGAGTTTGCCGCCGTAGTGCCGGTCAGCGCGGCCAAGGGCAAGCAGACGGATGATCTGCTCAAGGTTGCGCGCAAATATCTGCCCCACGAGGAACTGCTGTTCCCGGAGGATGAGCTTACCGACAAGAGCGAGCGTTTCCTGGCCTCCGAGTACATCCGGGAAAAGCTGTTCCGTCTCCTGGGGGATGAGCTGCCCTATGCGGTGACGGTGGAAATCGAGAAGTTCGAGGTGGAAGGCCAGCTGCGCCGCATCTACGCCGCCATCGTGGTGGACAAGGACAGCCACAAGGCCATGGTGATCGGCAAGGGCGGGGAATCCCTGAAGCGCATCGCCTCCGAAGCCCGCCAGGACATGGAGCGCCTGTTCGACGGCAAGGTGTATCTGGAAGTCTGGGTCAAGGTCAAGTCCGGCTGGGCCGATGACGAGCGGCTCCTGAAAAGTCTCGGTTACGAATAAAAGATGCCGCGTGGCAAGGCGGATGGCCAGCGGGCCTATGTCCTCCATACCCGTCCCTACCGGGAAACCAGTCTGCTGGTGGAAGTCTTCAGCCGGGATTACGGCCGGGTAGCCCTGCTAGCCCGGGGGGCGCGTCGTCCCCGTTCCGCCTTGCGGGGCCTGCTCATGGGTTTTCAGCCCCTGGAACTGTCCTGGTCCGGCAAGGGTGAGGTCCTGAACCTGATCAAGGCCGAGTGGCAGGGGGGGCAGCCGCTGTTGATGGGCTTGCCCCTGTTCTGCGGCTATTACCTGAACGAACTGCTGTTGCGGCTGCTGCCCCGGGAGGACCCCCATCCCTTCCTGTTCGAGCGCTATGCCCAGATTCTGCTGCACCTGGGGCAGTCTCCACGCCACCAGGTGGCCGAGGCGGATCTGCGCTGTTTCGAGCGGGCCCTGCTGGGAGACTTGGGCTATGGCCTGCGGCTGGACAGGGACTGGCAGGGGGCGGCCATCGATCCTGGCGCAGCTTATCGCTACGAAATGGAACGAGGGCCTGTGGGGCTTGAAGCCGGGGAGGCCGGGGGCTGGATCATTTCCGGTCAGACCCTGCTGGACATGGCCAGGGACGATTACAGCCGCCCGGTGAGCCGCAGCGAGGCCAAGCAGTTGATGCGCCGTTTGCTGGCCTACTATTTGGACGGGGTGGAACTGGAGTCCCGCAAGCTGTTCAAGGAATTCCAGGAACTCTGATCAGAGCAGCCAGCCCAGGATGCTGCCGGCGGCGATGGTGGAGAACCCGAGGGCGATGGGGCCGGCCATGCGCCGTCCCGCCACCATCACCACGATGCCCAGCTTGAAACTCAGATTGGCGAGCATGGCGATGGTGATGGAGTTGACCGTTTCCGCACTGCTCAGCTTTTCCAGGCCGTATAGACGCAGGGAGGAGAGGGCGATGGCATCCACGTCCGTCAGGCCGGAGACCAGGGAAGCCACGTAAAGCCCGGAACTGCCGGCATAGTCGGACAGGGCCGCCGTCACCACCA
>JARKQO010000298.1 GCA_029974855.1 Eubacteriales bacterium | reverse complement strand
GTGGTGAACCGGGCCCAGGCCATTCGCCTGCGCCGCTTCGCCAAGGAGGTGGACCCCAGCTGCTTCATCTTGATTACCAACACCGGGGAGATTATTGGGAAGGGCTTTCGGGGGACCATGTAGCTTTGAGACATTTTTGAGCATAAGAAGAGGCCCGCCGCAAATGAAAAACGCGGCAGGCCTTTTTTTTGCATTTCACAGGGCAGAGCTCTCACTCAAACTGCTCATACCGCCTGCACCAAACATACTTGGAAATGGCGCTGTTCTGGGCGCTGTGGACATGGGTGCAGAGCAGATCCCGAAGGTAGGGGGGCAGAAGCCGGTTGAACTTCACCTCCAGGATCATGGCCTCATGGTCAAAGGGAGGGATGGTGGGCACATAGGGATCAAAGAGGTCCTTGGAATAGAGCCCTGTGCGCAGCTGCTTGTCAAAGGTGATGCGCACCTCCTCGGCGGGATGCAAATAGGCCTCCCGCACGTAGTCCACCAGCACCACGGGCCGCAGCAGGTTCAGCTTCATCTCCCGGTATATGTCCCGCAAAAGGCCGCTGTGGGTCTGCTCCAGGCCGGTGGGGTCCCCGGCCATTAGCTGCTCGGCCAACAGCTTGGGGATGGTCACGGAGCGCTTGGAGATCAAGGAGCCCACCTTGGTTTTGCACTCCATGCGGATCACCTTGTCCGAGAAGTTGTAGATCCGGATGCGGTACTTATCCCGGTTCTTCACGCCGCTGATCTTGTCCACCACGGCGTGGTTGAAAAAGCTGTCAAAATACAGGGAGCGGATATGGTATTCGTTGTTCTCGTCCCCGTTGGGATCAGGCTTCAGCACACGACTTATGGCACGGCTGAGCACCTGGTATTCCAGGGGACTAATAAAGTATTTCAACTCGTGCCGCAGGGGCACGGCAAAATCCATGCGGAGTCCTCCCCTCCTGAAATGGCCTTGCGGGGGATCAGGCCCCCACTTCGCTTTGGCAGGCCACCAGCGTGGCGTCGTGGACGCCCTCGATGTCCAGCATCCGGGTCACCACCTCGTGGCGCTCGCTGAGGCGCACCTCGTAGGTCATTTCCGCCCCGGCCCGGGTCAGGGTTTTGGAGCGCAGCTTGTAGCTCTTCACGGAGCGGTCCAGCTCCTTGGAGATGGCGGGCTCGCAGTATTCGTCATAGTGCATCACCAGCAAATAGGCGTTGGGGGCGGTGAACTTCAGGAAGGTCAGCGCGAACATCAGCACCGAGATGCACAGCACCACGATCAGCGCCACCAGGTGCAGCCCGGCCCCCAGCAGAATGCCCATGGTCAAAGACCAGAACATATAGGCGGTGTCCATGGGGTCCTTCACGGCGGTGCGGAAGCGCACGATGGACAAAGCGCCCACCATGCCCATGGACAGGGCGATGTCGCTTTTGATGCACATGACCACCGGGGTGGTGATCAGCGTGAGCATCACCAGCGTCAGGGTGAAGGAGGGGCTGTAGAGGACCCCCCGGTAGGTTTTGCGGTACACCAGGGCGATGATGAGCCCCACCACAAAGCCCAGGCCCAGGGCGATGAACAGGTCCGAGGGAACGATGGATTTGAATTCGGCGGCCAGGCCCTGGGCCTGGACCAGGTTGCTTGCGCTCATGGCTTGGAAAAGGGCGGAGATGCTCATGGTTTGGCTGCCTCCTTGGTGTGGATGGCTTTATAGTAAAGGGGGGACGGGCGTTTGTCAAGGGAGCGCCGGGCTTTCGCCCCAGGGCTTAGCTCCACTTCTTGCCCTCGGTATAGACGGCGTCCGCGGGCAAGGGCGGCTTTTCGCCAAAGTAGCCCAGCATCTGCTCATCGGTGAGCTTAAAGCGCTCCTGCACCATCTCGTAGAAGTAGGTGGGCCGCTTTTTCAGCACGTTGCGGGTGTAATCCAGGCGGGTGTACCAGTAGCGCATGGCCCCCTCCGGGGTGGTGGGGTTGTCAAAGGTGATGGCCTTGTCGTTTTCCTCGGCCCAGCGGCTGAAGTGCATCACCATTTCCGGCTCCAGGACCTTGGCCATCTCGTTGAAGGCCGTGGTCATGAACTCCGTGGTGAATACCTGGTAAAATTCCCCCAGCCGGGTCAGGAATTTGTCCCGCATCTGGTCGTTCTCCAGCAGCTTGCGGATCAAGGTGTTGTCAATGAGCTGCTCGCCCGCGCCCTTGTCCTTCAAATAGCTGGTGGGGCTGTCAAAGCCGCTGCGGAACAGCCCGTAGTCCAGGTCGTACACGATCCATTTCCACTTGCTGCCGGGGGTTTTCAGCTTGTAGAAGCGGATGTTGCCCGGGTCCGAGTTGCCAAAGAACATCTGGATGGCCATGTAGTCGAAGTAGTTGTCCACGTCGATCCGGTCGGTGATGTATTGCAGGTCCTTGGGGTTTTTGCCCGGGGAGGAGCTTTTGATCTGCTTGATCATGGCGGAGTATTCCTTGTTGCTGCCATAGTGGACCTTGCCGCTGGCCTCCAGGATGTCCATGTTGTCGGCCAGGGCCAAATCCACCCCCTCGTGCTGGGCCACAAAGAAGCGGTCCACCCGCTCCCGCATGTTGTAGTGGCCCCAGTAGACCCCGTTCAGGTACACCACCACAGGCTTCCAGGCCTGGTAGATCAAATCCGTGGGGTTGTCGGACACCTGGTTGAACAAATCGATCAGGTGGTCCTGGAAGCCGTCGTGCATCCGGGTCCAGGCGCAGTCGTTGCCGCTGTTGCGCAGCACAAAGCTCTTGTACTGGTCAAAGGGCCGGTCCTCAAAGAGGCTGGCCTCAAAGTACTTGGCCCCGTACTTGGCCTTGGCCCGGACCTTGAAGGTCTTTTGGGGCATGTCCAGGCTGTACTGGCCCTGGAGGCCGAACTCCATGCCCTGGCTGATGAGCTGATGGCCTTCCTTGTCGTAGTATTCCACATGGCCCGGCCGGGCGATTTTGCCGAACTCCCGGTAAATGGTGTTCTTGAAGGGCAGCTTGGCCTTGTCCACGTTCTCCCCCACGGTGAGCATGCCCCGCTCCGGGTTCCACAGCTCGTCCGGGGCTGTCACCAGGCTGACGATGGGAAAGGCGTGGTAGAGGTTCAGCAAATAGCTCTGGGTGATGATCTCGCTGGGCTGGAGGGCGCCGGTGAGGTCAAAGGCCCGGGCCCGCAGCACCGTGACCTTGCTGATCTCAAAGACGTCCCCTTCGTTGTACCGGGTGGAGGACTGGGTGGGGATGCTGCCGTCCAAGGTGTAGGTCACCAGCGTATTGGCGGGAATGGAGATGCTGACCTGGACGGAGCCTTTATATTCGCCCCCGGGCTGGGAGAAGGCCGGGTTGGCCGTGTAGCCATAATAGCCCGAGCCGTTGATAGCGCCGGGGGTGGGAGAGTCGTAGTAATAAAAGCCGGGGGAGCCCATGGTGCGGCCATAGCTGTGGTCCGTGGGGATGAAGGAAAGGGGCAGGCGGTCCAAAACACGCCCGCTGGGATCGGAAAAGCAAATGGTCTCCCCGCCTGCGCGGGTGAGGCTGAAGTTGGTATGAAGCTCATAGTAGGTGGAAAGGGAGCTGTTGCCGTCCAGGTAAATGATTTTGTACTCCCCCGGTTCAATGGCAGTTCCCTGGGGGAACTGCCATTTCCGGGGCCGCTTGATGCTGTCGCTGAGGCCGTAGTAGCTCAAATCCACAGCTTTGTTGGAGGAGTTGTAAAGCTCCACGAAGTCGCAGGCGTAGGTGGAGGAGCCCAGGGGGGTGAGGTCGTTGGAGGACATGACCTCGCTGATGTACACCCCGGTGGGGTTAAAGGCCCGGATCAGCTCGTCCACCTTGCTCTGCCCGGCGGCGTCGTTGCTGTGGCCGGGGGTAGACAGGGGGAATATCTCCCAAGCTCCGTTGGCGTTGCGGCCCACGGAGTAGTCCGCCGGGACGTTTTCGATGGATACCCGGTCCACCAGGCGGCCGTAGGCGTCGCTGAGCACAAGGGTCTCCCGCTCGGCGCTGATGCTGAAGTTGGTGTGGGGGATGCCGTTTTGCTGAAGCTTGTCCTTGCCGCTGCAAAACACCAGGTAATACCCCCCTGCCGGGATCACGGCGCTGTCGGGGAAGCGCCATTTCATGGGCTTGTTCTCCTTATCGCTGAGGCAGAAGCCCGCCAAGGAGATGGGCGCGCTGGTGGTGTTGCGCAGTTCCACCCAGTCCACGATTTCGTTGTCCTCGTCGGGGATGCCCACCTTGGGGGAGGGGCAGACCTCGTTGAGGATCAAAGAGCCGCTTTCCATGGAATGGGCGCTGCGGTAGTCCACAAAGCCCTGCTCGCTGTTTTCATAGCCCGGGCTGTAATACTGGGTGGTGTCGTACTCCCGCGCGCCGTCCTCGCCGGTATGCATCAGCACATAGCTCACGTCCGCCGTGAGGGTGGGGGTGATCACCTCGTCGATCAGGTACATATCCGGATCGTAGAGGTACAGGTGATCCCCGGCGGAGGATATTTTGAACTTGCCGTGAAAGGGCCGGGTGGGGTCCAGCTGGTAGCTGCCGGAGGCAAAGACCACCACCCGCTCCCCGGCCCGCAAGGTATAGGCGGGAAAGGGAAAGGTGATCCGGTCCGTGCGGTTGGTGAGCATCACGCCCTCCATGTCCAGATCCGCCCCGGTGCCGTTGTAGATCTCCAGCCAATCGTGAAATTCCCCGTTTTCGTCGGGCACCGCGGAGGAGTTGGCGGCCATCACCTCGCTGATCACCAGTCCGTTATAGATGGACGGACCTACATGCCGCCCCGCTTGCTTGGGGAAAATGAGATACATCGCCGCCAGCAACGCCACAAACAGCAGCAGCAAGGGCAATACCGCCGCAGCGCGGCTTCTCCGCTTTTTGGGCGAATAGTCCTTGGTGGGCCTGCGGGAAGGAGAAGGGGGTGCCTCGTATGGCCTGGGCTGCCCAGGCGCATTGGGTTGCATGGATACGCCTCCTTTCCTGTATGGTGTGGTAAAGCGGCCGCCCGGGGGCGGCACCGCATACAGACCGTATTATATCACAATCCCCAGGGGAAGGGAACGGCTAACTTGTAACGAAAACAAGCCCTGGAAAGGATTGGGCCCTGCCGGGGGGAAGGAGGAGGCGTTTGGGAGGGTTTTGGAGGGCTCCGGCCCACCCCTTTAGAAGTCCACGTTCATCAGCTCCCGGATGGGCCGCCGGTTGCGGAAGATCAGCAGGTACACCGCCACCATGGCCACAGCCGCCATCCCCACCGCCACCAGCCGGTAGGGCAAAACCTCCCCCAGGGCCCCCGCCACCAGCTGCATCACCATCACCAACGCCATAATCGCCACGGAGAGCAGGCTGTTGACCCGGGCCCGCATATGGGAGGGCAGGTGGTGCTGGATGGCGGACTCCCGCAGGGTGGCGCTGTTGATGCCTAAAAAGCCGCAGAGGAAGCGGGCCGCCAGCATGCCCCCATAGGGGAGGAACAGCAGCAGGGCGTCCAGGATGTCATAGGTCACATAGACCGTGGCGGCCACCCGGAAGCGCCTCCTCACCGGTATTTTCAGAAAATAATGGACCAGCCCCCCCAGCATGCGGCCCAGGGTTTCCGCGCTGATCAGCAAGGCGTACAGCGCCGTGCCCAGCCCCGGCACAGTTTGGAAATAGGCCAGTACCATCAGCTTGCCTCCTGCGGAAGCGCCGTTGGTGACGGACATATAGCCGTACAGGCTGCGAACGCCCTTTTCCCCTTTCAGATAGCGGAAACCCTCGGCGATCTCCCCGGCGTATTCCTTCAGGCGGAAGCGCTTGGGCTTCTGGGCATGGCCCTCCCGGAGCCGGATAAAGGATTCCAAGGCGCTGGCGGCCACCAGCAGGGCCCCTTCGGCGAAGAACAGCACAGGCATGCCAAAGCGGGTGTACACCAAGGCGGCCAAAGGCGCGGTGATCAGGGTCACGGTAGGGTAGATGGTGGAGGACACGGAGTACCCCTTTTCCAAAAAGCCCTCGGGAATCAGGTCCGGGTAGAAGGCGGAATAGGCCGTGGAGTCCACCGAGCCGATGGCCCCGGTAAGCACGCCAAAAAGCAGGTACGCGCCGTACTGGAAGCCCCGGGCCAGCACATAGACCCCAAAGAGCAGATACAAAAGGCCTTGCAGAAAGTCCAGGCCCACCACGATGCGCTTGCGGGGGTACCGGTCCAGGGCCGGGGCCAGCAGTACCGGCAGAACCACGGCGGGCAGTAAAGACAGGGCCTCGTACAGACCGGTCATCCAGGGGGAGGCGGTGTTATCAAACACCACAAGCCCCAAAGCCACGTTCATGGCCGCGCCGCCTGTGGCGCTCATAAAGGTACCCACGGTGATCAGCGTGAAATTACGGGACCAGAGGGTGGGTTTTTTCATCAAGACAAATCCTTTGTAAAAAAATGCGGGCAAAGCTTTTGACCCTTTGAGCATAAGGGATGGGGGAATGGATTGCAATGGGGTGTTTTTGAGAAAAGCGGAAGTGAAAAAAGGCCGTAAAAGGCCTTTTTTCCTATCTTTCAGGAAAATGGAAGCGAAGCCGGGAGGGTATTTCCCTGGCAACGGCCAGAGCCTCCTTGTACCTGCGCCGGTCCGTGTAGGCCTCCAAAAGGAAAGGGAGGTGGAACTGGCGAAAGCCGTGGGGCCGCTGAGTCTCCAGGCGGCGGCACAAATCCTCCAGCAGAAGCAGGTATTCCTCGCCCTGGCGGTGGTCGCTGTCATAGCGAAGCTGCACCACCCGGATCATGGCTTGGGAAATGGGGTCGGAGCTCTGCCGGGCCATGTCCAGCGCCCGCTCCAGATAAGGCCTCCCGGCCTCCCTGCGGCCCAGCTGCTCATAGGCGATGGCCAGCTTGTGCAGCAGCAAAAAGGAATCGGGGGAGTCGCCCCAAGCTTCCCATACCCGAAGCAGATAGGACAGCGCCTCTTCCTGGCGGCCTATCTCCAAAAAGGACGCGCCAATGTTGTACTCAATGTGGAGCACCAGGCCGGCGTCCCCTCGGGCCAGCTCCCGGCAGCGCAGGTAGGAGTCCAGCATCAGCTGATGCTCAAAAAGGTTGGCATAGCAGGTACCCTCCAGGAAGCTTAGCTCCCGCATGGCGTATGCGTTTCCCTCCCCCGAGGCGAGCTGATAGCCCTGGGCGCAGTACAGCAAAGCCTCCTGGTAGCGTCCGCTCTCATAGTGCAGCCGCGCCAGGGCCAAAGCTGCCGAAGGGCACGGCTTGAGCCGCTGGGCCCGCAGCAGGGCTTCCCGCTTCTCCTCAAAGGAGGAGCCCAGATCGCCCTGGGCCATTTCGTACAGGAACGCGTCCTCCAGGTCCATGAGTTCCCGCAGGGGTAAAAGGGACTGAGCGATGGAACGGGCCTTCTCCCACTCTTGCTCCAGCAGGCAGCGGTAGAGCAAAAAGAGCTGGTGGGTCAGGCAAAACTCGCTGTTTGCCAAGCGCTCTCCGGCCTCAAGCAACTGCTCTTGGATGTCCCGGGTGGATTCCTGGTGAAAAAAGCGGTCAAAGAAATCCTTCAGCAGCAGGCGGCAGACGCCTAAAAAAGCCTCGTCCCGCTCAAAGGCCAGCCCCAGGGCCCGAAACAGCTGATCCGTGATCTCCGGGGAGGGAACCGCCTGTCCGCTCTCGATTTTGCTGAGGTAGGACACAACGCAAATGCCCTTGCACAGGCTTTCCTGGGAAAGGTTCCGGGCAAGGCGGTTTTTTTTGATCAGCAGGCCGACAAGGGGCTGCATGGCGCTCCTTTCTTGCGGGGCGGCACAGCGCCGCCGGAGGAAGTATTACCAGAGTGTTCCTCTTTGCGATGGCAAGCTTTGGGGTTCCCTTACTTCGCCGCCCGGATCAGCGCGTCAAAGAGGGGATGGGGGCGGTTGGGCCTGGAAAGGAACTCCGGGTGGTAGATGGCCGCCACATAAAAAGGATGGCCCTCCGCCTCAAAAACCTCCGGGTAACCGCTGTCCACGCTTACGCCCACCAGGCGGAAGCCCTTTTCCTCCAGGGCCCCCACATAGGAGGGGTCCACCTCGTAGCGGTTGCTGTGGCGCTCGCTGACCACTTCCTGCCCATAGGCGTCCCGGGCTTTGCCGGGGGACAGGCGCACATCCCCCGCGCCCATGCGGGCCGCGCCCCGGCTGTCGTTCTGGCAAACCCGGTCCTGGGGAATGCGCACCACGGGGTGTGGGGTCTGGGGGTTCACCTCGGTGGTATGGGCGTCCGCCACCCCCAAGAGGTTGCGCGCCGCCTCCACCACGGCCAGCTGCATCCCAAAGCCAATGCCCAAAAAGGGGATGCCCTGCTCCCTGGCATAGCGGGCGGCGCACAGCAGCCCGTCCGTACCCCGGCCTCCAAAGCCGCCGGGCAGAATGATGGCGGCGTGGCCGCCCAGAAGCTCCCCTACGGTGTCCGGGGTGATGTCCTCGGCGCTGAGGGCGTCGATGTTCACCCGGACGCCGTGGGCAAAGCCCGCGTGGCGCAGGGCCTCGTTCACGGAAAGGTACGCGTCGGGCACGGCGGTGTACTTGCCGATGACTGCCACCCGCATAGGCTTTGTGGCGGCCCGGACTTGGCGCAGCAGGGCCTTCCAGTCCTCCAGCTCCGCAGGGCGGTCCTCCAGGGCCAGCTCCGCCAGCACGGTCTTGGCCAGGCCCTCCTTTTCCAAGGTCAGGGGCAGCTCGTACAGGCTCTCCACGTCGCCGTTTTGGATCACGTTGCTGGTTTTCACATTGCAAAACAGGGCAATCTTGTCCTTTACGTCCCCGGTCATGGGCACCTCGGTGCGGCAGACGATGATGTCCGGCTGAATGCCGATGGAGCGCAGTTCCTTCACGCTGTTCTGGGTGGGCTTGGTTTTCAGCTCCCCGGCGGTGGCGATGTAGGGCATCAGCGTCACATGGACATAGCAGCAATCGCTGGGTTTTTCGCATTCCCAGCGCATTTGGCGGATGGCCTCCAAATACACCGCAGCCTCCATGTCGCCCACGGTGCCGCCGATTTCCACAATGGCGATCTCCGCGCCGCTCTCCCGGGCCGCATCCTGGATGCAGGCCTTGATCTCGTTGGCCACATGGGGGATGGCCTGGATGGTGGAGCCGTGGTAGTCTCCCCGCATCTCCCGGTCAATGAGTCGCTTGTGGATTTTCCCGGTGGTGGAGCTGGCCTTGCCCGTGAGGTTCAAATCCACAAAGCGCTCGTAGTGCCCCAAATCCAGGTCGGCAGCGGTGCCGTCCTGGGTGATGAAGGCCTCGCCGTGCTCCAGGGGGCTCAAAAAGCCCGGCTCCACATTATAATACAAATCCAGCTTTTGCAAGGACACCCGGTACCCCCGGGCCCGAAGCAGCCGCCCCAGGGAGGCCGCCGTCAGCCCCTTTCCCAGAGAAGAAACCACGCCGCCTGTGATGAAAACGTATTTCATGATATGGGATGCTCCTTCGTATGATATACCTTGCTGATTCTAGCCGCCGGGGAAGGGATTGTCAACCCGGTTTTCCCCCGGTTGGGCCTACAGGCCCTCCGGGGTGGTCATGAGCACTACGGGGGGCCGCTGGCTGATGTCCTGGGCGGTGAAGCGCAGCAAAGCCATGGGCTCCGGGGAGACCCCCGCCAGGGCCAGGAATTCGGATACAGGGGCGATGGGCATGTCCGGGTTGGCCCGGGTCCTGTAATGCATGGGGATGGTGACCTTGGGGGCCAAATCCTCCATCACGGCCAAAGCCGTGGCCGCGTCAATGGTGTAATAGCCCCCCACGGGCAGCAGCAGCACATCCAGGTTTTGGAGGGCGGAAACCTGTTCCGGGCCCAGGCGGTGCCCCAAATCCCCCAGATGGGCCAGGCGCAGC
>JARKQO010000295.1 GCA_029974855.1 Eubacteriales bacterium | reverse complement strand
AACAGAGTCGTTCAAAGGCAGCCCCTGGGCACTGCCGCGGCCAAGCGCCCCATCGGCCTTCAGGAGCAGCCGGAGGATGGGCAGGAGGCCTGCGCGGAGGTCTTGCAAGGGCGCATTGTGGCGGGCATGCCCCTATACCAGGAGCAGCAGGAGCGCATTACCAAGCGCTTTGAGGAACTGCTGGGCAAGTGTGTGACCCTGAGCTGTCATGTGGATAAATCGCAGCTGGCCGGTGTCCGGGTGGAGCTGAACGGCTATAGCTATGATGGCACGCTGCGTGGGCAGCTCACCGTCTTGCATAAGATGCTGACGCGCCCTGACGAGGAGGTGCGCTAAGGTGCACGATTGGAATCAAGTGGCCCAAAGCCTGCGGGAGCGCCTGGGGGACTACCGGCGCGGCGTGGATGTGCGCAGCACCGGCAAGGTTTTGTTCGTGGGTGACGGCGTGGTCCGCATGGACGGCCTCAATGACTGTAAGCTGGGCGAATTGATTGAAATGGAAAGCGGCGGCTATGCCATCGCCATGAACCTGGAGGAAGACCAGGTCTACGGCGTGGCCCTGAGCGCCGAGTCCGAAATTTCCGTAGGGATGGCGGCCTTTGGCACCGGCAGGGTGCTTTCCGTGCCCTGCGGCGAGGGGCTGCTGGGCCATGTGGTGAGCCCCCTGGGCCTGCTGCTGGACGGCTCGGAGCGGATCGCCCAGGCGGAGTTTTGCCCCATCGAGGTGGCGGCCCCGCCCATCTTGCACCGCAGGCCCGTGAATAAGCCCTTGCAGACGGGCCTGATGGCTATTGACGCCATGGTGCCCATTGGCCGGGGCCAGCGGGAGCTGATCATCGGCGACAGGCAAACGGGCAAAACCAGCATTGTCATCGACACGATTCTTAACCAAAGGGACACCGGTGTGGTGTGCGTGTACGTCGCCATCGGGCAAAAGGCTTCCAGCGTGGCCCATCTGATCAACCACCTGCGGGAGCGGGGGGCCATGGAGTATACTATCGTGGTCAGCGCCACCGCGGCGGACAGCGCCACCATGCAGTACATCGCGCCCTACGCGGGCTGCGCCATGGCGGAGTGGTTTATGCGCCAGGGCAAAGACGCGCTGATCGTCTACGACGATTTAAGCAAGCATGCTGTGGCGTACCGTTCCATGTCCTTGCTGCTGCACCGGCCGCCGGGGCGGGAGGCCTATCCGGGCGACGTGTTTTATCTGCACTCCCGCCTTCTGGAGCGGGCCGCGAACCTCAGCGAGGAAATGGGGGGCGGTTCCCTGACGGCCCTTCCCATCATCGAGACCCAGGCAGGGGATATCTCCGCCTATATCCCCACCAACGTGATCTCCATCACCGACGGCCAGATCTTCCTGGACACGGAGCTGTTTCGGGAGGGCATCCGCCCGGCCATCAACGGCGGTTTGTCCGTGAGCCGGGTAGGGGGCGCGGCCCAGCGCAAGGCCATGCGGAAGGTGGCGGGAAGCCTGCGGCTGGAGCTGGCCCAGTACCGGGAGTTACAGGTTTTTGCCCAGTTTGCCAGCGACATGGACGCCGCCACCCAGGATAAGCTGAAATACGGCGCCAACCTGACGGAGCTTTGCAAGCAGCGCAACAACGCCCCCATGCATCTGGCGCTGGAGGTGGCCTTTTTGTACGCGGCCACCCAGGGGCTTTTGCCCAGGAACATCGACCATAAAACCTTGCTGCGGTTCAAGACGGAGTTCCCCGCCTACTTTGAGGCGGGCTATCCGGAGCTGGTGCGGCGCCTGAACAGTTCGGGGGACATGGACCAGGCTGAGGAAGCCCAGCTGCGGAAGGCCATTTTGGGCTGGTTTGTCCAGGAAACCGATTTTCCTGTAACGCAGCAGGTGGAGGCGGAGGAGGGCCACCATACCTTGCCTGAGAAATTCCATACCCACGATCCCTCCAAGGTCGCCTACAACACCCCCGAGGAATCCGGGGAGGAACAGGGCAAAGGGGATGGGAAGCCATGAGCTCCATCGCCGAAATCAGGCACCACATCAAGGCCGTGGAGGATACCGCCAAGATCACCAGGGCCATGCATCTGATCGCCTCCGGCAAGATGAAAAAGGCCGTGCGGGCCCATGAGCAGACCATGCTGTTCTACAACCGGGTCCGGGCCAACATGCGCTTCATTTTGGACAACTCCCCGGAGGGCTTCCAGAGCGTATTCTACCGGGAATATGGAAAGCGCTGCGCCTTTTTGGTGATCGCCGGGGACAAGGGGCTGTGCGGCGGATACAACCAGGAGATTCTGAAGCTGGCCTATCAAAAGGTGGTTACCAGCAAGACCCACCAGCGTTCCCGCCTGCTGACCTTTGGCCATATGGCCACCAACTTTTTCAAGCAGAGGGGCATTCCCATAGACGAATCCTATCTGTCCGCGGTGCAAAACCCCACCTTGGACATCGCCCGGGAGCTGTCCGCCCAGCTGTGCGCCCAGTATGAGCAGAAGCTCTTTGACGAGGTTTTCATCATCTTCACCCAGCTGCTCAAGGGGGGCATCACCCGCCCCACCTGCTTGCACGTGCTGCCCCTGAACCGCTCGGCGGTGGTGGATGTGGAGCCCATGCACCCGCCCTTGGTGGGCCTCACCTTTGAGCCCAACCTGGCGGAAACCCTGGACTCCATGGCCCGGCATTATGTCAGCGGCGTGCTGTACAGCGCCTTGGTGCAGAGCTTCGCCAGCGAAAACCGCTCCAGGATGACGGCCATGGAATCCGCCACCCGCAACGCGGACGACATGCTCAAAAAGCTCAGGCTGCAGATGAACCATGCGCGGCAATCGGCCATCACCCAGGAGATCAACGAGATCATCGGGGGGAACCCGCAGTCCTTTGCGCTGTAACGCCCGCCCGTGCCATACAGGGAGAAGGAGAACAGGAACATGACAAAGGGAACTTTAGTTCGCGTTGTAGGGCCGGTGCTGGACGTGCGCTTTCGCGCCGGAGAGGTGCCGCCTATCCATACCTTGATCCGCATCGTGGATGGGGAGCGCACCGTGTCCGCAGAGGTGCACCAGCATGTGGGCTCCGTGGCCCGGTGCATCGCCCTGGAGGCCACGGACGGGCTCTCCCGGGGGCTGGAGGCCATCAACACCGGCGCGCCCATCACCATCCCCGTGGGCATGGAGATGCTGGGGCGGGCCATTGACGTGCTGGGTAGGCCCATCGACGGCAAGGAAGCGCCCCAAACCGAGGATTCCATGGTGATCCACAGGGATCCCCCCAGCTTTGCCCAGCAGCAGCCTGTGGCCCAGATTTTTGAAACGGGCATCAAGGTCATCGACCTGCTGGCCCCCTATGCCAGAGGCGGCAAGATCGGCCTGTTTGGCGGCGCTGGGGTGGGCAAAACGGTGCTGATTCTGGAGCTGATCCACAACATCGCCACGGAGCAGCAGGGATATAGCGTATTCGCCGGCGTGGGGGAGCGCAGCCGGGAGGGAAGCGACCTGCTCCAGGAAATGATCCAGTCCGGCGTCATTGAAAAAACCGCCTTGGTATTCGGCCAGATGAACGAACCCCCGGGAGCCCGTATGCGGGTGGCCATGACCGGCCTGACCCTGGCGGAGTATTTCCGGGATGTAAAGCGGCAGAACGTGCTGCTGTTCATCGACAACATTTTCCGATACATTCAGGCGGGCAGCGAGGTGTCCGCACTGCTGGGCCGCCTGCCCAGCGCCGTGGGTTATCAGCCCACTTTGGCTACGGAGGTGGGGGCCCTGGAGGAGCGCATCGCCAGCACCCGCAGCGGCTCCATCACCAGCGTGCAAGCCATTTACGTGCCCGCCGACGATTTGACGGACCCGGCCCCGGCGGCCATCTTCTCCCACCTGGACGCCACCACGGTGCTAAGCCGGGCCGTCTCTGAGATCGGCATCTACCCGGCTGTGGACCCCCTGGATTCCAGCAGCCGCATTCTGGACCCGGTGATCGTGGGTCAGGAGCATTACCAGGTGGCCCTGAAGGTACAGGAGGCTTTGCAGCGCTACCGGGAGCTCCAGGACATCATCGCCATTTTGGGCATGGATGAGCTCAGCGAGGAGGACCGCCTGGTGGTGCACCGGGCCCGCCGCCTCCAGCGGTTTCTCAGCCAGCCTATGTTTGTGGCCGAGGTGTTCAGCGGCATTCCCGGGCGGTATGTGAAGCGGGAGGATACCATCGCCTCCTTCAAAGCCATCGTCCAGGGAGAGGCGGACCAGCTGCCGGAGGACGCCTTCTACATGGTGGGGGATTTGGAGGACGCCCGCAGGAAGGCCAGGGAACTGGAGGCGAAAGCCAAT
>JARKQO010000282.1 GCA_029974855.1 Eubacteriales bacterium | reverse complement strand
GCCCAGGGCGTTGCCCCCCAGGGCAATGACGATTTTCTTTCCCATGCTCTCTGTACCGCCTTTTCCGGCTTAGTCCTGGTTCCAGCGCTGGGTGGCGGCCTTTTCCAGCTCTTCCAGCTTGGCGGCGGGGTTCTTCACCTTGGCCAGGAAGATCATGGCGGCGATGATGTAGGGCTTGAAGGAGGCTTCCTTATAGAGGGGGTTGCGGTAGCGGTCAAAGACGCTGGCGGCCACTTCCCCTTCCTTGCAGCTCACGCCGGTGATGTCGGCGGGGAGGCAGTGCATGTACAGGGCCTTGCCGTCCTTGGTGGCGCTCATGAGCTCCTCGGTGCACTCCCAATCCTTGTGCTTGGCGTTCTCGGCCAAAAGCTCCTTCTCCAGGGCCTTGATGCCGTCAAAGTCGCCCTTGCCGTACAAATCGGTGCGCTTTTCCATGGCGGCGAAGGAAGCCCAGCTCTTGGGGTACACGATGTCCGCGTCCTGGAAGGCCTCGGCCATGTTGTTGGTGCGCTTGAAGCTGCCGCCGGACTTCTTGGCGTTCTCCATAGCCACCTGCTCCACCTCGGGCATCACCTCGTAGCCCTCGGGATGGGCCAGCACCACTTCCATGCCCATGCGGGTCATGAGGCCGATGATGCCCTGGGGCACGGACAGGGGCTTGCCGTAGGAGGGGGAATAGGCCCAGCTCATGGCGATCTTCTTACCCTTGAGGTTCTCGATGCCGCCGAAATGGTCGATCAGGTGGAGGCAGTCCGCCATGGCCTGGGTGGGATGGTCGATGTCGCACTGGAGGTTCACCAAGGTGGGCTTCTGCTCCAGCACGCCGTCCTGGTTCCCCTCGGTCACCGCGTCCACCACTTCGTGCATGTAGGCGTTGCCCTTGCCGATGTACATGTCGTCCCGGATGCCGATCACGTCCGCCATGAAGGAGATCATGTTGGCGGTTTCCCGCACGGTTTCGCCGTGGGCGATTTGGGACTTGCCCTCGTCCAGGTCCGACACCTCCAGGCCCAGCAGGTTGCAGGCGGAGGCAAAGGAGAACCGGGTGCGGGTGGAGTTGTCCCGGAAGATGGAAATCCCCAGGCCGCTGTCAAAAATTTTCGTGGAAATGTTGCGCTCCCGCAGGTCCCGGAGGGCTTGGGCCACTTCAAATACGGCCTTGATCTCGTCGTCGCTCTTTTCCCAGGTGAGGAAGAAGTCGCCGTTGTACATGTTCTTGGCATCCAGCTTGGAAAGGGTTTCCACATGCTTGCGGGTCTTGCTCATGATAATGCTCTCCTTTTATCTCTTTCAAATGAGGCGGCTGATGGGGCGGCTTACTTGCAATACAAGGTGGGCAAAGCGGCGTAGACGGCGGCGCACTTTACCAGGTCCGCCTTCCAGGTCTTTTCGTTGGGGGCGTGGGCCTGGTTCTCCTTGCCGGGGCCGAAGCCGATGCAGGGGATGCCGTAGCGGCCCATGATGCTGACGCCGTTGGTGGAGAAGGTCCACTTATCCACCTTGGGCTCGCCGTACAGGCCCCGGAAGGACTCCACCATGGCCAACGTGGCGGGATGATCCTGGGGGATGACCCAGGTGGGGAAGTAGCAGTCCGTGGGGTAGCTTAGCCCCGTCCAGGAGGGGCGGTCATACTTGTACATGCTCACCACGGCCCCGTGCTTCTTGCTGGAGGGCAAATTGCGCACTTCCTCCAGAGCCATTTCGTAGGTTTCCCCGTCGGTAAGGCGGCGATCCAAAGAGATGGAGCAGGAGTCCGCCACGGCGCAGCGGGAGGGGGAGGTGTAGAAGATTTCCGAGGTGGTGACGGTGCCCTTGCCCAGGAAAGAATCAACGTGCAGGTGGTTGTTCAGCTCCCGCACCTCCTGGAGGATGTCCGCCATCTTGTAGATGGCGTTGTCGCCCCGCTCCGGCGCGGAGCCGTGGCAGGAGATGCCCTTCACGTCCACGCGGATTTCCATGCGGCCCCGCTGGCCCCGGTAGATGTTGCCGTCCGTGGGCTCGGTGATCACCACAAACTCCGGCTTCACCTTGCCCTCGTTGATGATATACTGCCAGCACAGGCCGTCGCAGTCCTCTTCCTGGACGGTGCCGGTTACCAGCACGGTGTACTTGTCGGAAAGCAGGCCCAGATCCTTCATGATCCTGGCCCCGTACACGGCGGAGACGATGCCTCCCAGCTGGTCCGAGGTGCCCCGGCCGCCGATCTCCGTTTCGCTCTCAAAGCCCTCGTAGGGGTCGAACTCCCAGTTGGCGATGTTGCCGACGCCCACGGTGTCAATATGCGCGTCATAGGCGATGAGGGTCTTGCCGGTGCCCATGTAGCCCAGCACGTTGCCCATGGGGTCGATCTCCACCCGGTCAAAGCCCACCTTCTTCATTTCCTCTTCAATGCGCCGGATGTGGCCTTCCTCGCCCGCGCTTTCCCCGGGAATGCGCACCAGCTCCCGCAGGAACTTGGTCATGTCCTTTTCGTACCCCTGAGCAGCCGCCTTGATCTTCGAGAAATCCATGATTGCATACCCCTTTCACAGTTGGTCCGTGGGAAGCGCGCCGTCCCAGACGATGCGCCGGTAGTTCTCCGGGTCTGTATCCCCCTCGGTGGAAAACATCAGAATCACGGAATCCTTCGTGAGGCCCATGGCCTCCCGCAGGTCCTTGTACTTTTCGCCCTCCAGCAGAGCCGCCAGCAGGCCCATGCCCACCGCCCCGGACTCCCCGGATACCACCTGGGGGTCCCCCTTCACCGGGGCCGCCAGGCGGCGCATGCCCGCCGCCGCCACCCAGTCCGGGCAGGACACGAACACAGAGGCGTGGTTCTTCAGGATGTCCCAGGAGAGGGTGTTGGGCTCGCCGCAGGCCAGCCCGGCCATCACCGTCCGCAAGTCCCCGGTCACATAGCGCTCCTTGCCGTCCCCGGCCAAAGCGCCCTGGTACAGGCAGTCCGCCGCCTGGGCCTCCATGATCACGGTCACGGGGGTTTCCCCGGGGAACAAATTGGCGAAGTAGCCCTGCACAGCCCCCGCCAAGGAGCCCACCCCGGCTTGCACGAAGATGTGGGTGGGGCGCTGTACCCCCGCCTCCCTCAACTGCTGGGCCGCCTCGGCGGCCATGGTGCCGTAGCCCTGCATGATCCAAGCGGGAATCTCCTCGTACCCCTCCCAGGCGGTGTCCTGCACCACCACGCCCCGGGGCGTTTCGGCGGCCTCCCGGGCCGCCATGCGCACGCAGTCGTCGTAGTTGACCTCCTCGATGGTCACTGTGGCCCCTTCCTTGGCGATGTTGTCAAACCGGCTTTGCACGCTGCCCTTGGGCATGTGCACCACGGACTTCTGGCCCAGCTTGTTGGCCGCCCAGGCCACGCCCCGGCCATGGTTGCCGTCCGTGGCGGTGAAGAAGGTGGCCTGGCCGAACTCCTCCTTGAGCTTTTTAGAGGTCAGGTAGGCGTAGTCCACCTCCCCCACGTCCTTGCCCAGCTCCCCGGCGATGTAGCGGGCCATGGCAAAGGAGCCCCCCAGCACCTTGAAGGCGTTGAGCCCGAAGCGGTAGCTCTCGTCCTTCACGAAAACCCCCGCCACCCCCAGCTCCTTCGCCATGCCGGAAAGGTTCGCCAAAGGGGTCACATCGTACTGGGGAAAGCTCCGGTGAAAGGCCCGGGCCTTGCCCACGTTCTCCAGGGACATGATGGAAAGCTGCTTGTCGTCGGTTTTGGGCAGTTGGTTGCGGACCCATTTGATCTTCTCCATGCTGAACGCTCCTTATGCTGTACGGCGGGACCCCCCTGCCGCCTTTTTTCTGCCTTCATTATAGCCGTCCCCGGACCCAATGTCAACAAAAATTTTTTATATCTAAAAAATTTTTAGCATTGTGCGGGGGAAATTTCCGGGGTATAATGAGGAATAAATCCCTGGGCTGCCCTGCCGCCCGGAAACCAGGAAAGCCGGTGAACACAGCGTGGACCCGTTCCAGCTTGCCTTTTTGAAGCAGCTCGCCAAGGGCGTGGCCGCGCAGTTCGGGGAGAGCTGCGAGGTGGTGGTCCACGATTTCAACAAAGACCACCTGGACCAGACCATCGTAGCCATCGAAAACGGCCACGTCACCCACCGCCAGCTGGGGGACGGGCCCTCCCACGCCGTGCTCCAGGGCCTCAAAAACCCCCAGGAGCTCTCCGACCACCTCAATTACCTCACCCGCACCCAGGACGGCCGCATCCTCAAGTCCAGCACCATCTACGTCCGGGACCAGGAGGACCGGGTGGTGGGCCTCTTCGCCATCAACTACGACATCACCCACCTGCTGATGGTGGAAAGCGCCCTGCGGCCCCTCACCGGCGGCCAGGACCGGGAGCCCGAGCCCATCGTCCAAAACGTCAACGACCTGCTGGACGAGCTCATCGCCCAGTCCGTCCAGCTGGTGGGCAAGCCCGTGGCCCTCATGACCAAGGATGACAAAATCAAGGCCATTCAATTCCTCAACAGCACCGGCGCCTTTCTCATCACCAAGTCCGGCGACAAGGTGAGCCGGTACTTCGGCATTTCCAAATATACGCTGTACAACTACATCGGGTCCGAGGGGACGTAACGGGGGGAGGAACGGCAAGGGGCCCTTCCGGCCCTTCGGTCGTCGCAGCCGTCACGTCCCTTCCGCGGCTCGCCGCAGGCCCCACCACCC
>JARKQO010000250.1 GCA_029974855.1 Eubacteriales bacterium | reverse complement strand
GCCACGGACATCACCTCTCCGTTGGCGGCGGCCCGCACATCCGTGACGGTTCCCTTCAGCTCAATGTAGGGCTCCTCCCGGGTCCAGGCGTGCACCACCACCCCGTTGCTGGGGGCCAGCACCGCGATGTTCTCCTGCTGGCTCCACACCCCCAGCACGCTTTCCGGCAGCAAATTGCTCACAAAGCTGAGCTTTCCCAAGCTCTCGTCCCATTCCATGTTCATGCCGGACTGGAGCGCGGCAAACACGCTTTGGGTGGGGGTTCCCTGTTGGTTCCGGGCGGCGATGATCACCAGCACAATGGCCCCCACCACCGCCACGTTGCGAAGCAGGTTGTCCAGGCTGATCCAGCGGATGGCCCCGGGCTTCACGGAGCAGTCCGTGAGGATGGCGGTGTCGCTGGGGGTGAACCGGGGTGGACTCTGCTCCGGGGGTGTGGCCTCCGGGTCCCCGGCGGCCGGCCCCGGGTTCCTGTGGGCATGAATGCCCGATTTTACCCGTAGGTTTCTCACGCGGGTCTGAGTGGCTTCAGGCAAAGGAAATCCCTCCTTTTTGCCAGTGTATGCACCGGCCGGGGGAGGGATGAATCCCATGAAAGATTGTCCCCTACAGCATGCCCTTTTTTTTCATGTCCTCCAAGGCGAGTGTCAGGGCCAGCTTGCCGTGGCTGTAGCTGAGCCCCCCTTGCAGATACACCGCGTAGGGCTCCCGGATGGGCGCGTCCGCGCTGAGCTCAATGGAAGCCCCTGCCACGAAGGTGCCCGCCGCCATGATCACCTGGTGCTGATACCCGGGCATGTCCCAGGGCTCGGGCAAGGCCATGCTGTCCACGGGGGAGGCCGCCTGAATCCCCTGGCAGAAGGCGATGACCCTTTCCGGCGTGCCAAATTCCAGGGCCTGGATGATGTCCGAGCGGGTATCCTCCACCCCGGGGCTGGTTTTCATACCCAGGCCTTCCAGAAGGGCGGCGGCCAAAACGGCGGTTTTCAGGGCCTGGGCCACCACATGGGGGGCCAGGAACAGGCCCTGGTAAAAGGGCTGGTAGCTGCCCGCGTAGCTGCCCACCTCCCGGCCAATGCCCGGGGCCGTGAGCCGGTAGCTGATCCTTTCGATCAACTCCTCCCGGCCCGCCAAATAGCCTCCGGTGGGGGCCAGGCCGCCGCCGGGGTTTTTGATGAGGCTGCCCACGCATACGTCGGCCCCGTGATGGCTGGGCTCCGTAGGGCATACGAACTCGCCGTAGCAGTTGTCCACCATCAGGGCGGCTTGGGGGAACTCCCCCTTCAGCATCCGGCTCAGGGGTTCTACCTCCTGGGGCAGCAAGGAGCGCCGGGTGGAATACCCCCGGCTGCGCTGCAAAGCCACCAATCGGGTATTGGGCCTCATGGCAGCCCGGATGGCGGGCAGGTCCATCTGCCCCTGGGCCGTCAGCTCCACCTGGCTATAGGCCACCCCCATCTCCCCCAAAGAGCCCGGGGCAGGGCCCCGGATACCGATGACCTCCTCCAGGGTGTCGTAGGGGGCCCCGGTGGCATAGAGCAGATGATCCCCGGGCCGCAGCAGCCCAAAGAGGCACAGGGCCAGCGCATGGGTGCCCGAGGTGATCTGGGGCCGCACCAAGGCCGCCTGGGTACCAAACACCTGGGCAAAGACCCTCTCCAGGGTATCCCTTCCCACATCCCCATAGCCGTAGCCCGTGGTGGGGGCAAAATGCCGGGCGGAAACCTGGTGGCTTTGAAAAGCCTCCAGCACCCGCCGGGTCCCCTCCAGCTCTATGTCCTCGATGCGGGCAAAGGCCCCCTGGCACCGGGCTTCCGCCTGGATCACCGCTTGCTTCATCACGCTTGGTCCTGTTCCTTTCCTTGGGGCGGCCTGGTCCCGCCCTGTGATGCGGCCCAAAAGGCCCGGGCAAACTCCAAGGCTTGGGCCGTGGCGTCCGCCCGCTCCATGTCCAGCCAGCGCACGCCCTCCAGGGCCCCAAACCAGGTGAGCTGCCGCTTGGCGTAGCGCCGGGTATTGCGCTTCATGGTTTCCAGGGCCTGGGCCCGGGTGGCCTTCCCTTCCAGCACCGGCACCCATTCCTTGTAGCCGATGCCTTGCATGGCCTGGCACTCCGGCGTAATCCCTTGGGCAAACAGGCTCCGCACTTCCTCTTCCAGGCCTTGGGCGGCCATCTCCTCCACCCGCCGGTTGATGCGCCCATACAGCACACTCCGCTCCAAGGCGGTTCCCAGCAGCCCGAAGGTGAACTCATCGTCCCGGGGAGGCTGGGGCTGGTTGCTGAGGGGCTGCCCGGTGATCTCATAGACCTCCAAGGCCCGGATCACCCGGCGAAGGTCGTTGGGGTGCAGCCGCCCAGCCGAGGCCGGGTCCACCTGCTGGAGCATAGCATGAAGGGCCTCGTTGCCCCCTTCTTCCCCGGCGATGGCGTGGAGCCGCTGCCGTACCTCCTGGCTGCCGGTGGCCCCGCCCAAGGCCAGGCCCTCCATCAGGGCCTTCAAATACAGGCCAGTGCCCCCCACCAGCAAGGGCAGCTTGCCCCGGCTGCCGATCTCCCGCAGGAGGGGCCGGGCCATGTCCGCATACTGGGAAACGGAGAAGCTCTCCTGAGGCTGTACCACGTCCAGCATGTGGTGGGGCGTCTGCCGCCGCTCCTGATGGGTGGGCTTGGCGGTACCGATGTCCATGCCCCTATACACCTGCATGGAGTCCATGCAGACGATCTCCACAGGCAGCTCCCGGGCCAAAGCCATGGACAGGGCGGATTTTCCCGCCGCCGTGGGCCCCACAATCACCAGAACCGGGCTTTGCCTCATGCGTTGCTCCCCCGTCACGGAATGCGACGAAACCGCTTCTCCAGCTCCCGGCGGCTCCCCTCCACCACAATGGGGCGGCCATGGGGGCAGGTGGGCAACACCCCGGTTTCCAGCATGGTTTTCAGCAGGTCCTCCACCTCCATCTGGCTGAGCTGATCCCCGGCCTTGATGGCCCGCTTGCATGCCATCTGGGCCACTTGCCTGCGTACCCGCTCCTGGGTGAGGGGTCCCCGGCCCTCCTGGCAGGCGGCGAAGGCCTCCAGCAGCAGCTCCGAAGCGGGTTCGTTGACCCCGAACAAGGTGGGGATGGCATGGACCGCCACCGCCGTGTCATCAAAGGGCCGCACCTCAAAGCCCGCCTCCTTAAGCAAAGGCTGCCATTCCTCCAGCAGCATCCGCTCCTGGGCGGGCAAGGGCACCAGCTGGGGGCTTAACAGGCGTTGGGAAATCCGCTCCCCTTCATAGCGTTGCCAGAATTTATCAAACAGAATCCGCTCGTGGGCCGCGTGCTGGTCCACCCACAGCAGCCGTTCCCCGGCCTCAAAGAGCAAATAGGTTTGAAAGGCGACGCCCAGCAGGCGCAGGGCTGGGGTGCTCTCCTCCGGCAGGAGGGATTGCTGAAGGGGCTCCTCGGAGGGTTCCTGGGGGGCATGGGTGGGGGTAGGGGCCGCGTCCTCAGGCGCGGGGGATGGAGGCGTCATAGGGATCCGGGCATGGGAAGGGCCCTTAGAAGGCCAGGAAACAACCGGCCCTGGCATCCCCTGCCGGGGCAGCACCCCAAATCCTTCCCGCAAGGAACTGGCCCCGGGCCGGGGCGGTAGAATGGCGGGCGTAATATGGGACAGGTCCATGTCCGGCTGGGGAGGCGCTACAGGAATATCTTCCTCCCCCTCCTCCTTCAGCGCCACCACCCGGATGCTCTCCCGGGGCGGCTCCGGGCGGCCATCGTCCTTGGCTTCCCATCCGGCCAGCAGCACATCCCCCAAGCGCTGGCGGCTCACCGCCTGCCGGGCCAATACCTCCACCGCCCCGGCCACAGCCCCGGGGTTTTGGAAGCGCACCTGAAGCTTGTTGGGGTGTACGTTCACGTCCACCTTGTCATAGGGCAGTTGCAAAAATAGGGCGCAGGAGGGAAAGCGCCCGATCATCACCAGCCCCAGGCAGGCGTTTTCCACCGCCCGGCTCAGGGCCTCATCCTTGAAATACCGCCCGTTCACAAAAAAGGATTGCTGCTGGCGGTTGCCCCGGGCCAGCTCCCCCACCCCTACGTAGCCTTCTACCAGCACCCCGTTTTCATGCCCCTTCACCCGGTGCATGGCCTTGAGGCTGTCCTTGCCGTAGCAGCACAGCAAGGCCGATTCCAAAGTGCCGTCCCCGGCGCTTTGGTAGACGGTTTTGCCCTCGTTTACATAGCGGAAGGAGATGTCCGGCCGGGAGAGGATGAGCCGGGTCATGTAATCGGTGACCATGGAGGCTTCCAAAGTGGGTTTCTTCAAAAACCGCAGGCGCACCGGGGTGTTATAGAACAGCTCCTTCACCAAGATGGTGGTGCCCACGGGCATGGCCGCCTCCCGCACCTCCCCCAATACCCCCGCGTCCACCTGGGCCCGGATGCCGAAGTCCTCCTGGGCGGTGCGGGTGGTGCAAGTCACCTTGGCCACCGCCGCGATGGAGGCCAAGGCCTCCCCCCGAAAGCCCAACGTATGCACGTCAAACAGGTCCTGGGAGCGGGTAATCTTGCTGGTGGCATGGCGCTCAAAGGCCATGCGAATCTGGGAGGAGGGGATGCCCCGGCCGTTGTCCGTCACCCGCAAATAGGCGATACCACCCTCCCGCAATTCCACGGTGATGGCGGTGGCCCCGGCGTCGATGCTGTTTTCCACCAGCTCCTTCACGGCGGAGGCGGGGCGCTCCACCACCTCCCCGGCGGCGATCTGGCCGATCACCTCCTGGGAAAGCCTTTGGATGGGCCTGATACTGTCCATGGGCAAATCCTTTCTGTTCTGGAAAGCGAAGGGTTACAGCTTGCGGGCCTTCTCCCGCAGGCGAAACAGAGTGTTCATGGCATCCATGGGGGTGAGGGTGTACACGTCCAGGTTTTTCAGCTCTTCCAGCAGTTCGTCCTGGTCCAGGTGGAACAGGTCCGTCTGCCGGTCCTTTTTCTTCTTCTTCTCTAAAATGTGGTGGCTGATGGCCTCCTGGTTGATATCGCTGACCTCCAACCGGGCCTGAATCTCATGGGCCCGGGTCACCACCTGGGGGGGAACCCCCGCCAGGCGCGCCACATGGACCCCATAGCTCCGGTCCGCGCCCCCGGGAAGAATCTTGCGCAGGAAGATCACGTCCTCCCCATGCTCCTTCACGGAGATGCAGTAGTTCTTCACGCCCGGGAAGCGGCCCTCCAGCTCGCTTAATTCGTGGTAGTGGGTGGCAAACAAGGTCTTGGCCCCGATTTTCTTCTTGTCCAGCAGGTATTCCACCACGGCCCAGGCAATAGCCAGGCCGTCAAAGGTGCTGGTGCCCCGGCCAATCTCGTCCAGCACGATGAGGGAACGGGCCGTGGCCCCCCGCAAAATGGCGGCGGTTTCGCTCATTTCCACCATGAAGGTGCTCTGGCCGCTGGCTAGGTCGTCGGAAGCGCCGATGCGGGTGAAGATCCGGTCGCATACGCTGATGCGGGCTTCCTGGGCGGGCACAAAGCTGCCCATATGGGCCATCAAAGTGATCAAGGCCACCTGGCGCATGTAGGTGCTCTTGCCCGCCATGTTGGGCCCGGTGATGATGAGCATCCGGTTTTCTTCCCCGTCCAGCAGCGCGTCGTTGGGCACAAAGGGCGTATCCGTGAGAGTTTTCTCCACAATGGGATGCCTCCCCTCCACAATATGCACCGCCCCGTCCCGGGTCATGGCGGGCTTCACATAGCGGTTGTCCCGGGCCACTTTGGCCAAAGACAGGAGCGCGTCCAAGGTTTTCAGGGCCAGGGCGTTTTGCTGGATCATGCCGATTTCCCCGGCAATGGCGTCCTTCACCTGGGCGAAAATCTGCGCCTCCAGGGCCAAGGCCAGCTGCTGGGCGTTCACGATCTTCCGCTCAATCTCCTGGAGCTCGGCGGTCACAAAGCGTTCGCAGTTGGCCAAGGTCTGCCTGCGGGTATAGCGAAGGGGCACCTGGTCCAGGTAGCTTTTGGTGACCTCGATCAGGTAGCCGAACACCCGGTTATACTGGATTTTCAGGTTTTTGATCCCCGTCTCCTGCCGCTCGGCTGCCTCCAAATCCAGCAGCCATTGCTTCCCGCTGGTGGAGGCATGGCGGTAGTCGTCCAGCTCCTGGTTGTATCCGTCCGCGATGACGCCTCCGTCCGCCAGGGCCAAGGGCGCGTCGCGGCTGATGGCGGCGGCGATGAGCTCGCACAGGGTATGAAGGGGGGACAGGGTGTGGTGCAGTGCGGCGATGGGGGCCAAGGTGAACTTTTGGAGTAGCGCCTTCACCGGCTCCACGCTGCGGAGGGACCGCAGCAAGGCCAGGCAGTCCCGGCCTGTGAGGCTGCCGTAGCTGATCTTGCCCAGCAGCCTTTCCAAGTCCGCCACGTTTTCCAAAGCGGCGGTAAGCTCCTGTGCGGTGAGCAGGTCCCCCTTCAAAGCCTCAATGGCGTCCAGCCTGGCGGTGATCCGCTCCAGGCTGGTTAAGGGGGCCTCCACCCAGCTGCGCAGCATCCGGGCCCCCATGGCGGTGGAGGTTTCGTCCAGCAGCCATAGGAGCGAGCCCCGGCGCTCCCCGCTGCGGAGGCTTTCGGTAAGCTCCAGGTTTTTGCGGGTCATCCGGTCCAGGTACATGGTATCCGCCCCCTGGTAAGGGGTGATCCGGGCCATGTGGGACAAGTCGTTCTTCTGGGTATCCATCAGGTAGCGCAGCAGCCCCCCCGCAGCGGGCAGGCCCTTGTCCTGCTCCTGAAGGCCCACGGCGGTAAGGGACCCCGCCTGAAAATGGCGCAGCAGCAGCTCTATAGCGTTTTTGCGGGCAAAGGCGCTCTCGGGCAGCTGGGTCACCATCAGGTGGCGGTCCAAATAGCCCTCCAGGGCTTCCCGGTCGTTGGTGACGGCCTCCTGGGGGCTGATGCGCACGATCTCATCCCGAAGGGCCCCTTCGGCGCTGGGCAGAAAGTGGGTCACGAACTCGCCTGTGCTTACGTCCGCATAAGAAAGAGCCGCGCCCTTGCCCATAAAGGCCACGCACAGCACATAGCTGTTGCTTTTTTCATCCAGCATGGCCGGGTCCACCACGGTGCCCGGGGTGATGATCCGGACCACATCCCGTTCCACCAGGCCCTTGGAAAGGGCCGGGTCGGTAAGCTGCTCGCAGATGGCTACCCGGTAGCCCTTTTCAATGAGGCGGGTGATGTAGGTGGAGGCGGAGTGGTAGGGAATGCCGCACATAGGAGCCCGCTCCGCCAGGCCGCAGTCCTTGCCGGTGAGGGTCAGCTCCAGCTCCTTGGACACCAGCACCGCGTCCTCGTAGAACATCTCGTAAAAATCGCCCAGGCGAAAGAACAGGATCGAATCCTGATGCTTTCCCTTGATTTCCAAATATTGCTGCATCATGGGGGTCATGCCGGCCATGGGCTGTTGCCTCCCTTTTGTACCTTTCAAACGCTTTTGCCTTAGTGCTGGCCGCAGCCGCCGCAGGAGCCGCAGGAACCGCCGCAGCCCCCTTCCATCTCCGGTTCTTCCCCGGTGATCACATACTGGATGATGGCGTTCACCTTTTCCATCATCACGCTGAAATCACTGCGGGCCTCCCGCATGTCCCTGAGCAGCGGATTGGCCTCCAGGGCGGCTTCGGTGGCCTCCAGGGCCTCCCCGGCCTTGGCCAGGGCCCCGTGGTCCAGATCATTGGCGGCCAAAAGCTCCTGAACCTTGCCCCGGCGCTCCGTGTAATCCGCCACCAAGCCGGTGGCTGCCGGGTCCTTGGTGGCGGCCTGCTCCGCCAGGCGCAGGCGGATGTATTCCTCGCTCTCCAAAATGGCTTCGGCCAACAGCTCGGCCTGGTTCAATACCTTTTCCATGGTCATTCTCCTTTGATTCTCTCGCCCCGCAGCGTGTTTACCGCGGCGGAGGCAATGGTAACGGGCGCCACGCGCCCGATGTCCTCCCGGGTTCCGTCCAAAGTGATGGTGATGGAACGCCTGCCCTTGCCGGACACCTGCCCGGGGCTCCGCTTGGAGATGCTTTCCACCAACACCTCTTCCCGCCGGCCGATCATGCTTTGGTGCACCTGGGCGGTACTCTTTGCCAAAGCCCCCAGGAGGCGCTCCATCCGCCGGGAGGTCACCTCCGCCTCCACCTGGCCGGGCAGCAAAGCCGCCCGGGTGCCTTGCCTGGGGGAAAACACGAAGCTCAAGGCCGCGTCATAGCCCACCTCCCGCACCAGGGAGAGGGAATCCTCAAACTGGGCCTCGGTTTCGCCGGGAAAGCCCACAATGAAGTCCGTGGTGAGACCGATGTGGGGCATGGCCTCCCGCAGCAGCCGCACCCGGTTCAGGTATCCCTCCCGGGTGTAGCCTCGGTTCATGGCCCGCAGCACTTCGTCGTTGCCGCTTTGCACCGGCAGGTGCAGATGGTTGCAGATGTGGCGGCTGTCCGCCATCACCTGGATCAGCCCATCCGAAAGGTCCTTGGGGTGGGAGGTCATGAAGCGGATGCGGGGCACCCCCAGGCCGTCCAGGGCCCTCAGCAGGGCGGGAAAGCTTTCCCCGGGGCCGCCTCCCTGGTAGCTGTTCACATTTTGCCCCAGCAGCATGATTTCTTGCACGCCGTCCTTTTGGAGCCCCTCCACCTCCCGCAGGATGTCCGAAAGGCGGCGGGAGCGCTCCCGGCCCCGCACATAGGGCACCACGCAGTAGGAGCAGAAGTTGTCGCAGCCGTACATGATGGTCACAAAGGCGTGGTAGGCATGAAGCCGCCGCAGGGGCACATCCTCGGCGATGAGGTTTTCCTGCTCCAGCACGCTGACCACCGGGCTGTTTTGCTCCACCCGCTGGTACAGAAGGGAGGGCAGCTCGTGCATGTTATGGGTGCCGAAGGCCAGGTCGATGAACTTGTACTGCTTCAATATCTTCTGGGCCATGTGGGATTGTTGCACCATGCAGCCGCACACCCCGATGAGCATGGAGGGCCGCTGCTTCTTGATCTCTTTCAGCCAGTTCACGTTGCCCAAGGCCCGGCGCTCGGCGTTGTCCCGGATGCAGCAGGTGTTAAAAAGCACAAAGTCCGCTTCCTCCCGCTTGGGAGATTCCCGAAGGCCCATGCCTTGCAACATCCCCGCCAGCTTCTCGCTGTCGTGGGCGTTCATCTGGCAGCCGTAGGTGACGATGTGGTAGGTTTGGGGGCGGCCCTCCAGGGATAAAAACGCCTGGGAGGCCTGCCGCTGCCGCTCCGCTTCCTGGGGCGGCACATATACCGGGGTGGTCTTGCTCACGCCTGATTGTCCTTTCCCTTGCCCCTGGGGGCAGAGTATCCTTTGTCCTTCCCCTGGGCGGCCCACACCTGGGAGAGGCTGTCCCGGGTCCGCTTGCGGGTCATTTCTAGTAAACCCAGTTTGGTGAAGCCGTGAATCGCGGTTTTGATCCGGTCGCCGGAAAGGGCCTGCTCCAGGGTCAGGCGCACCTGCTCCCGTTCCCGGTCGCTGTCCATGTCGATAAAGTCGATCAGGAGGATGCCGCTGAGGTTGCGCAGGCGAATCTGCCGGGCGATCTCCGGACAGGCCGCCAGGTTTTGGGCCAACGCCAGGTCGGGGCCTTTTTGGCTTGGGTCCCTCCCCAAAGAAGCTCCCGTAAAATGGGCGGTGTTCACGTCCACTGTGGTAAGGGCCTCCCGCTCGTCAATCACCAAGGTGCCGCCCCCGGACAGGGACACCTTCCGGGCCAGGGCTTCCTGAAGCTGCCGGTCCACCCCAAAGCCCTGCCATAGGGCCTCCATTTCCACCGGGCCCGCCAGACGCTTGGCCTCCTGGGGCAAAGCCGTCCCCTCCAGAAGGTCTTGCTCCTGCGCGATGAGGCGCAGCCGGTACCGGGCCCCATAGTCCCGCACCAGCCCGCCCACAGCCGAACCCTCCCGAAACAGCACCGCCGGGGGCTTTTGGTGGGAGGCTTTTTGCAAAATGTCCCGCCAGGTTTCCCCAAGGGCTTCCCATTCCTGCCGGATATCCTCGGTTCGGGCCATCAGGGCCCCGTGGCGGATGATGGCCCCCGCCCGGTTCTGGGCCAAGTCCTCCCCCAGGGCCCGGGCCCAGGCCCGTCCCTCCTCCCCGGGGATGCGGGCGCTGACCCCCACATGGCGGTTATGGGGCATGTACAAAGCGTACTGCCCCGGCAAAGCGATGTCCCGGGTGAGGAAGGCCCCCTTCTCCCCCACGGGGTCCTTTTTCACCTGCACCAGCACTTCCTGGCCGGTAAGCAGCGCCTTGCCATTGCCCGCTTCAAAGCTCTCCTGCTCCTCCAAGGGCAAAAAGCCGTTCAGGGGCTGGCCGATCTTCACAAAGGCCGCGCCCAGGTTGGGCAGCACCCTTTCCACGGTGCCCAGCAGCACCGCCCCCACCCAGGAATCCGCTTCCCCCTCCTCCTGGATGAACTCCAGCAGGATACCGCCGCACAGGGCCGCCACCTGCCGGCCCTTGCCATGCCTTCGCACCACAAGCTCCATCGGGTCAGCCATGGAGGTATTCCTCCATAGGCGCCAGCCGTCCCGTCCGGTCCCGGCAAAGGATTTCCTCCCGGATGGCCAGAAAGGGCAACTCCGGAACCTGGGCCCTATCGCACAGGGCCTTCACCAGCAGGGCGGGCTTTAGCGTGGTGGCGGAGGATGCCGCCAGCACGGCCCGGAGAGTACCGTCGCTACTGCCCTGGGCCTCTATGACCAAGGGCCGGATATTGCACAGGGCCTCCCCGCTCTTGGTTTTGCGCAGGGTCTCGTAGGTATCCAAAGCCAAAAAGTCAGGGAGCTGTTCCAGGGCCAGCCGGGCCTGGGGGCCGTCCCCCAGCTCCAGCCGGTAGCGGGAGGCCTGGACCAAGGACATCAGGGAGGGAAAGTCGTCCGGGATCAGCCGGGCTTTGCGGGCTTGCAAGCAGGCGGGCAAAGCCTGGTTCAGCCGCGAGCGGAAGGCCTCCTCCTCCATGGGCTCGCAGAGGGGCACGTCCATGGCCTCCCCCAGGCCCACCACCCCCACGCTTAAGGGAGCGGCAAAGCTGAGCTGCACATGGGGGCTGAACCCCTGGCTGTAGCCGATGGGCAGGCGGCTTCTGCGCAGGGCCCTTTGCATGGAGCGCATCAGGTCCAGATGGCCGATATGCCGCAGGGCAAAGCCCTTTTCAAAAATCACCATCATCCGCATATCTCGCACAGCCCCTTCGTCTTTTGCAAGCCGCAGGCCTGGCAGCCCTGGCGGCAATCCACCGTGGTTTCGGCGTTCAGCGCCTTTTGGTACTCACTTTTCAGGAAGCCCTTGGAAATCCCCGCGTCGATATGGTCCCAGGGCAACAGCTCCTCCAGGCCCCGCTGCCGGTGGGCGTAGAAGGCCGGGTCCAGGCCGCAGTCCGAAAAGGCTTGCAGCCACAGCTCATAACGGAAATGCTCGCTCCAGCCGTCCAGCAGGCAGCCCAGCTCCCAGGCCCGGTAGAGCACGTCCGCAAGCCGCCGGTCCCCGGCGGCGAAGCAGGCCTCCATCTGGCTCACGGTAGAATCGTGCCAGTGGAAGGACACCCCCCGGATGCTCAGGAGCCTGCGCAGGGCCTGCTGCTTCTCCCGCACCATGGGGATGGTGTCCTGGGGACACCACTGGAAGGGAGTAAAGGGCTTGGGCACAAATACCGCGGTGCTGCAGGTGATGCGCAGGCCCTTGGCCCGCTTCTCCCTGGGCACGGCGTAGTAGGCGTTCACCGCCGCCTGGGCCAGCTTGGCAACGCCCTCCAAGTCCTCCAGGGTTTCTGTGGGAAGCCCCATCATGAAGTACAGCTTTACGTTGCTCCAACCGTTGGCGAAGGCATGCCGGAGGGTGCCCATCAAATCTTCCTCCGTAACCCCCTTGTTGATCACGTCCCGCAGGCGCTGGGTGCCCGCCTCCGGGGCAAAGGTGAGGCCGCTTTTTTTCACCCGCTGGGTTTGGGCCAGAGAGTCCTGGACAAAGCTGTCCAGCCTGAGGGAGGGCAAGGACAGGGCCACCCGCTTGCTCTCCAATTTCTCCATCAGCTTTTGGGAAAGCTCCGACAGGCAGGAATAGTCCCCACTGGACAGAGAGGAAAGGGAAATTTCCTCGTAGCCGGTGCTCTCCTCCAAATGCTCCGCCAGCTCCAGCAGCTTTTCCACGCTGCGCTCCCGCACGGGGCGGTATAACATCCCCGCCTGGCAGAAGCGGCAGCCCCGGGTGCAGCCCCGCATGATCTCCAGCATGATCCGGTCATGGACGATCTGGGTGTAGGGCACGGGGATTTCCGAGGGATAGTAGGCGGCGTTCAGGTCCTTCACCACCCGCTTGACAACCCGGGGGGGAGCCTCGGGCGCCGTGGGGGTGAGGCTTTTCAGGGCGCCGTCCTCATGATAGGCCGCTTCGTACAGGCTGGGCACGTATACCCCGGGGATGGCGGCGATGCGGCGCAGCCGCTCCCGCCGGGGCAGGCCCAGGTTCTTGCTTTCCAGCAAATCCCGGGTTACCTCCACAACCACCTCTTCCCCATCGCCGATCATGAACGCGTCGATGAAGGCGTGAAGGGGCTCCGGGGTGAAGGCGCAGGGGCCCCCCGCCACCACGATGGGGTCTGTATCCGCTCTTTCCTGGGACTTCACGGGGATGCCCCCCAGGTGCAGCATATCCAAAATGTTGGTATAGCTCATTTCGTACTGCAAGGTGAACCATACGATGTCGAACTTGGAAAGGGGCGTGCGGGATTCATGG
>JARKQO010000241.1 GCA_029974855.1 Eubacteriales bacterium | reverse complement strand
GGGGGGCGGCCCCGGTGCAATGGGCCATTTTTCAAGGGGACCCGGAAACCGGCGTCACCACCATGCTGACGGACAAGGGCATCGACACCGGGGACATGCTGCTGAAAGCCGTTTGCCCTATTGCCGATACGGATACGGCAGGGGGGTTGCTGGAAAAGCTGTCTTGTATGGGCGCGGAGCTGCTGCTGGAAACGCTGGTCCTGCTGGAAAAGGGGATTTGCCCCAGGGAAAAGCAGGACGAGGCCCAGGCTACCTACGACCCGATGCTGACCAAGGAAATGGGCCTGTTGGACTTTGCCCAGGATACTTTGCTCTGCCTGCGCCGGGTGCGGGCCATGGACCCCTGGCCCGGAGCCTATGCCCGGCTGGGAGAAGGGGTGCTGAAGGTGTGGCGGGCGGCCCAGGCGGAGGGAAACCCGGGAGCCCTTCCCGGAACGGTGCTGGGGGCGGACAGCGGCCAGGGCCTCCTCATCGCCACGGGGGACGGGGCGGTGGAGCTCCAGGAGATACAGGCTCCTAACGGAAAAAGGATGGACGCCAGGGCCTTTTTGCGGGGCCATGGCATCGCGGCCGGCAGTCTGCTCAGTGAGGTGAGGGTATGAATCGGGATGGAAAAGGACCGGGAAAGACCGGACAGGGCAGAAGGACCGGTGGAACGGGAAGGGGAACCTTTGTGGCAAGTGGGAAGGCTGTTGGCGGAGGGAGGCCCTTGGGCGGGCCGAAAACCGCTGGCGGAGCCAAGCCCTTTGGCAGCGCAAAGCCCTTTGGCACTTCAAAGCCCATGGGCGGCTCGAAGCCCGTTGGCAGTTCAAAGCCCGTTGGCAGTTCAAAGCCTATTGGTGGTCCCAAACCCGTTGGTGGCTCAAAGCCTGCGGGGAGCAACGCCCCCAGGCCGGGCGGAACCAAGCCCTTCGGGCGGGCTGTGGCCCCAGGGGGCAGCAAGCCCTTTGGGGGCGCCAAGCCTGCGGGCGGCAGCGCCCTGAAGCCCGGCGCAGGAAAGCCCTTGGGCGGCGACAGACCCGCAAGCCCCAAGCCCGTGGGCGGCAGCTCCCTCAAGCCAGGCAGTTCAAAGCCTTTTGCCGGCCCGAAGCCTTATGGCAGCCCAAAACCCTTTGCCAGCCCCAGGCCCGCAGGCAGCGCCGCGCCTCGGGGTAGAACTAATGCCGCTCCCTCTGGCCGCCCTGTTTCCGGCGGCCCCTCCAGGCCATCTACCCCAGCCGGGCCGGAAGCGCCCCGGCGCTCCTTTGGCAAGCCCGCCCCCGGTTCCCGGCCTGCCCCCGGCTTCCGGGGTCCCGGCGGCCCCCGCCCCGCCCCCGGGCTCCGGGGTCCCGGCAGCCCCCTGCCTTTAAGCGGGCGGCCCCCCCGCACCTTGCCCCGGCCTGTGGTCCGGCCCCCCCAGGAGTCCACAGGGCTTTCCCCGGGGGCCCGCCGCCTGGCCCTGGATGTGCTGCGGGATGTGCACCAAAACGGCGCGTACGCGGCCCTGGCCCTGAATGAGCGCCTGAGCAAGGCCCGGCTGAATCCCCCGGACCGCCGCTTGGTGACCCGCATCGTCTATGGCACCCTGGAAAACCAGATTCAGCTGGATTTTGCCCTGGACCGGCTCATGGACCACCCCACCCGGGAGCCTGTTCAGCGGGACATCCTGCGCCTGAGCGCCTGCCAGATTCTCTTTCATGACCGGGTGCCCGACAGCGCCGCCGTGAACGAGGGTGTAAACCTGGCCAAGGCCCTGGGCATGGAGGCGGCCACGGGCTTCCTCAACGCCGTGCTGCGCAACTTGGTCCGCACTAAGGACGAGATTCCATGGCCCAAGGAGGAGGACGATCTCCGGCAATACTTGCACATCATGGGCAGCATGCCTTTGTGGATCGTGGACCGGCTGCTGGAGGCCTACGGCCCCCAGGAGGCCAAGGCCATTGCGCTGCACCGGGTGGAAAGCCACCCCATGGTGCTGCGCCCCAACATGCTGCGCCTGACGGACGCCCAGTTTGAGGCCCTGCTGCAAAGGAAGGCATGGCAGGCCAAGCCGGGCCTGGCCCCCCACGCCTATTTGGTGGAGGGGGCTGCGGAAATCGCCTTGGACAGGGACTACCAGCAGGGCCTGTTCTCCATCCAGGGGCAGAGTAGCATGTTGGCGGCGGAAGCCGTCCAGGTCAAACCGGGCATGCGGGTGCTGGACGCCTGCGCCGCACCCGGGGGCAAAAGCGCCTACCTGTGCGAGGCGATGCAAGGCACAGGCCGGGTCTACGCCTGGGAGCTCCACGAGAAGCGGGCCATGCTGCTGGAAAGCGCCAAGCGCCGCCTGGGGCTGGACAACCTGCGCATCAGCGTGCGGGACGCCGCCGAGCCCAAGCCCGACATGGAGGGCACCTTGGACGCGGTGCTGTTGGACGCGCCCTGCAGCGGCCTGGGGGTGATGGTGGAGAAGCCGGACCTGAAATACCGGGTCCAGCCAGAGGATATTCCCGCCATCGTGGATCAGCAGCGCAAGCTGCTGGAGGCCCTGTGCCGCTTGGTAAAGCCCGGCGGCGTACTGGTGTATAGCACCTGTTCCATCT
This sequence comes from Eubacteriales bacterium, assembly GCA_029974855.1. The sequence continues at coordinate 2,149 of JARKQO010000241.1, read as the reverse complement.
TGCCCGAGGAGAACGGGGAGCAGATCGGGGCCTTTTTGGAGCGGCATCCGGAGTTTTCCCTGGAGCCGCTGCCTGTGTCCTTCCCGGAGGGGCTGCGGCGGCAGCAGACTGCCTTGGGCCTCCAGCTCCTGGGCTACCGGGACGAGGTAGAGGGCTTCTACATCGCGCGGCTGCGCAAGGCGAGGGCCTAGCTATGGGGGAGAAGCACATTTTGCTGGACCTCACCCGGGAGGAGCTGGCCGCCTTGCTGGCGGACATGGGCCAGCCCGCCTACCGGGCCGGGCAGCTCTTTGGCTGGCTCCACAAGGGGGTCCCCTTTGCCCAGATGCTGAACCTGCCGGGCCCCCTTCGGGAGCAGCTGGCCCAGACCTGCCTGGATATGCCCCTTTCCATCCACCAGGCCATTCCCTCCCAACGGGACGACACGGTGAAGTTTTTGCTGGCCTGCGCCGATGGCCATGTGATCGAAAGCGTGCTGATGCATTACCACTACGGCTACACCCTGTGCATTTCCACCCAGGTGGGCTGCCTCATGGGCTGCGCCTTTTGCGCCAGCACCTTGGAGGGCTGCGCCAGGAACCTTTCCGCTGGGGAGATGCTGGCCCAGGTACTGCTGGCCAACGGGTACTTGGGGGACAGGGGCAAGGTGGGCCACGTGGTGCTTATGGGCAGCGGGGAGCCCTTGGACAACTATGACCAGACCGTGCGGTTCCTGCGGCTGGCCAACGACTCCCAGGGGCTGAATGTGAGCCTGCGCAACATCTCCCTCAGCACCTGCGGCCTGGTGCCCCAAATGGAGCGCTTGGCCCGGGAGGGGCTGCCCGTCACTCTCAGCGTGTCCCTCCACGCTCCCAACGATGAGATCCGGCGGCAGATCATGCCCATCGCCAGGCGCTACCCCATGGGGGAGCTGATGGCCGCCGCTCGGGAGTATGTGAAGCTCACAGGCCGCCGGGTGGTGTTTGAGTACGCCTTGATCGGCAACCTCAACAGCCTGCCCCGCCATGCCAAGGAGCTGGGATCGCTGCTGCGGGGGTTGCAGTGCCATGTGAACCTGATCCCTCTGAATCCCGTGCCGGAGCGGGGCCTGGCCCCGGCCTCCCCCCAGGCGGTGAAGGACTTCCTGGCTACCTTGGAAGGCCTTCACGTGTCCGCCACCGTCCGCCGGGAAATGGGCCAGGACATCAGCGGGGCCTGCGGGCAGCTGCGGAACCGGCACTTGAAAACCCAGGGAAAAATTGATAGGATAATGGGGATGCCGGACTGGGACCAGGAGGAAAGCTCCGGCCCAGAGGGCGTGCCCGGCGCTGGGAGAGGGTGAGAGCGGCGTGTTGATCTATACAAAAACCCATAGGGGGCTTGTGCGCCCCTCCAACCAGGATACCTTGCTGGTGGTGTCCGGAGCCTACGGCGTGGCGGATGGCATGGGCGGCCACAACGGCGGGGAAACCGCCAGCCGGGTGGCGGTGCAGGTGCTTTCCAACGCCTTAAAGGGCAAAGCCCCCCAGGAGCAGGCCTTGCTCACCGCCGTGCAGGCTGCCAACCGCCGCATCTTTGACATGGGCGGCCGGGACGCCGCCCTCTCGGGCATGGGCACCACCATGACGCTGCTGTGGGAGGGGGAGAAGGAAATCCTCATCGCCCATGTGGGGGACAGCCGGGCCTATCTGTACCGTCAGGGGCAGCTTACCCGCCAGACCGAGGACCACTCCATGGTGGCGGAGCTGCTGAAAAACAAGGTCATCACCCCCCAGATGGCGGTGAACCATCCCTACCGCAGCGTAATCACCAGGGCCCTGGGCATCGACCCCATGGTCAACCCCGATGTGGCCCGGGTGGAAAAGCAGCCGGGGGATATCTGGCTGGTATGTAGCGACGGTTTGTATAACATGGTGCCGGACGAGCAGATCGCGGAAACCCTGGAGGCCCTGCCCCTGGAGAAGGCGGCGGACAAGCTGCTGGAGCTGGCCATGGACCACGGGGGCCTGGACAACGTCAGCTTTGTGCTGGGCTGCGTCACGGAGGTGGAGACTCCATGATGAAGGGCATGGTCTTTGCCGAGCGGTATAAGCTGGCGGATTTTATCGGCCAGGGCGGCATGTCGCTAGTGTACCGGGCGGTGGATATCCGCACGGGCCACAGCGTGGCG
>JARKQO010000226.1 GCA_029974855.1 Eubacteriales bacterium | reverse complement strand
GGATTATGATTCATGGAAGGACACCTTCTTTCGCAACGCCCACTGCACGATGGTCAGCGCCAGTACGATGCCAAACAGCACCACGGAGATGGCCGACGCGTACCCGGTGCTGAAGGCCCGGAAGGCCTGGTGGTAGATGTAGTACACCAGCACCATGGTGGAGCCCTGGGGGCCGCCGTCCGTCATCAGGCGGATGGTGTCAAACACGCGCATCGCGCCGATCATCGTCACCACGGACACCATCAGCACCGTGGGCATCAGCAAGGGCAACTTGATTTTGAAAAACAGCCTCAGCCCTCCCGCCCCGTCCATCCGGGCCGCCTCCACCAGCTCCCCAGGCATGTTCATCACCGCGCCGGTGAAGATGAGCACGTTCATGCCCAGGTTTTTCAGCACCCGGTTTACCACCACCGACAGCATGGCCCAGCCCTCCTGCTTGAGCCAGTTGGGGCCCTGAATGCCCAGCTGCGCCAGCACCCAGTGTACGGGGCCCGCGTCGCCCCCCTGGAGCAGGTACTTCCACACGATGGCCCAGGCCACCCCGGAGGTGACCACGGGCAAAATCACCACGGTTTTCACCAGGTGAGAGCCAAAGCCCCGCCCGCCGATATACAGGGCCAGCCCCAAGGACAGCGCCAGATTGGCGGGCACCAGCCACAGGGAAAATACCAAAGTATTGCCCAGGGTTTTTGCAAACAAAGCGTCCGTTGCCAGCTTTTTGTAATTGTCCAGCCCGGTGAACACATTGGTGCCAAAGAGCATGTTCTTGTTATGCAACGAGTACACAACCACCATCACCAGGGGAACCAGCACAAAAAAGATAAATCCGATCATCTGCAAGGATACGAAGGCGTATCCGGTCAGGGCTTCCCGCGTGCGGGGCTTCATGGGGCGTAACTGCATGAGGTTTCCTCCACCTTTGCCGGGGTCTGGGGCAAAACGGCCCGGACGGCGCTGGGCCATCCGGGCCGAATCCCTTGGGGTTACTGCATGTAGCTGCCGTACACTGCGGCCACTTCGCTCAGCACCGCCGCCACATCCGCGTCGGCGGTCCAGAGCTTGTCAAAGACGATCATGGCTTCCACCTCCATCTGGGGGTAGTTCACTTGGGCGGGAAGCACCCGGCCCACGGTGATGGAATCGGCCACGGCGGCCTTCATCTGCTCCGGGGTCACCATGGCGTTGGAGGAGAGGAAGGCCTCGGACTCCATGACGCTGACCCGGGCCGGGGGCCAGATGCCCGCCATCCGGGCCACGCAGGACTCGCTGGTCATGT
>JARKQO010000219.1 GCA_029974855.1 Eubacteriales bacterium | reverse complement strand
GCATGACCGCGGATAAGCCCTACCGCAAATGCGCCCGCATCGTGGGCGACGTGCTGGGCAAATACCATCCCCACGGGGACGGCAGCGTGTACGACGCCATGGTGCGGCTGGCCCAGGATTTCAGCATCCGCTATATGCTGGTGGAGGGCCAGGGCAACTTCGGCTCCGTGGACGGGGACGGGGCGGCGGCCATGCGCTACACCGAGGCCCGCATGGCCAAGCTCACCGCCCACCTCATCGGCGAGATCGACAAGGACACGGTGGATTTCTACCCCAACTTTGACGAAACCCTTTTGCAGCCCACGGTGCTGCCCAGCCGCTTCCCCAACCTGCTGGTGAACGGCTCCAGCGGCATCGCCGTGGGCATGGCCACCAACATCCCGCCCCATAACCTGCGGGAGGTGGTGGACGGCTGCATCCATATGATCGACCATCCGGATTGCTCCGTCACCGATTTAATGGAGTACATCAAGGGGCCGGATTTCCCCACCGGCGGCATCATTCTGGGCCAGGCGGGCATCCGGGCCGCCTACGCCACGGGCCGGGGCCGGGTGCTGGTGCGGGCCCGCACGGAAATCGAAACCATGGCCATGAACCGCAACCGCATCGTGGTGACGGAGATCCCCTACATGGTCAACAAGGCCCGGCTTGTGGAGAAGATCGCGGAGCTGGTGCACGAGAAGCGGCTGGAGGGCATCAGCGACATCCGGGACGAGAGCGACCGCAACGGCATGCGGGTGGTGATCGAGCTCAAAAGGGACGTGCACCCCACCGTGGTCCTCAACTATCTCTACAAGCACACCCAGATGCAAGAGACCTTTGGGGTCAACATGCTGGCCTTGGTGGACGGGGAGCCCAAGGTGCTCACCTTGCGGGAGATGCTCTACCACTACATCCGCCACCAAAAAGAAGTGGTCACCCGCCGCACCCGGTACGACCTGGACAAGGCCCTGGCCAGGGCCCATATTTTGGAAGGGCTGCTCCGGGCTTTGGACCACATCGACGAGATTGTGGAGATCATCAAAAAGAGCCCGGACGTGAACACCGCCCGGGAGCGGCTGATGGAGGCCTTCGCCTTCAGCGACAAGCAAGCCCAGGCCATTTTGGACATGCGCCTGGCGCGGCTCACGGGCCTGGAGCGTGACAAGCTCCAAGGGGAATACGACGAGCTGCAAAAGACCATCGCCTACTTGCAAGGCCTGCTGGCGGACGAAGGGAAGCTGATGGCCGTCATCAAGGAGGAAATCACCGCCATCCGGGACAGGTTCGCGGACCAGCGCCGCACAGAGCTCACCCACATAGAGGGCGAGATCGACATCGAGGACCTGATCCAGAGCGACGACATGGTGGTGACCCTCACCCACTTCGGCTATGTGAAGCGCCTGCCCAAGAGCACCTACCGGGCCCAGCACCGGGGCGGCAAGGGGGTCAGCGGCCTCACCACCCGAGAAGAGGACTATGTGGAGAAGCTGATCATCGTCAACACCCACGAGGACATCATGTTCTTCACCAACCTGGGCCGGGTGTACACCCTCAAATGCTACCAGATCCCAGAGTCGGGCCGGGCCGCCAGGGGCATGGCCATCGTGAACCTGCTGCGGCTGTCCGGGGAGGAAAAGGTCACCGCCATGATCCCCGTGCCCAAGGATGTGGATAACCACCACCTGGTGATGATGACCCAGCAGGGGATGATCAAGAAAACCCCCTACAGCGAGTTCGCCAACCTGCGCAAGAACGGCCTCATCGCCCTCACCCTCCGGGATGACGACCACCTGGTGGCTGTGGAGCTTACCGACGGCACCCAGAGCCTGCTGCTGGGCAGCCGCTACGGCAAGGCCATCCGCTTCAGCGAGGAGCACATCCGGGTCATCGGCCGCATGGGCATGGGCGTGCGGGCCATGAAGCTGCGCAAAGGGGACGAGATGATCGACATGTCCGTGATCCGGGAGGGCCAGCAAGTGCTTTCCATCACCACCGGCGGCTACGGCAAGCGCACCGACCCGGACCAGTACCGGGAGCAGGGCCGCAACGGCATGGGCATCAACGCCATGAACCTCACCGACAAAACCGGCCTGCTGGCCGCCCAGCTCACCGTCAACGACGACGAGGACATCCTCCTCATCACCGACGACGGCACCATCATCCGCATGGCTGTGGCGGACATCCGCCAAAGCGGCCGCTCCACCCAGGGCGTGCGCCTCATGCGCATCGCCGAGGGGGCCGAGATCGTGGCCGTGGCCCGGGCCGAGCAGGAGCAGGCGGAGGACGCGGAGGAGGACGCGGTGGCCGAGGGGGAGGAGAACGAGGAGATTTAACGGGGGGAGGAGACGGTCAGGGGCTCTGCCCCCGACACCTCCGCCAGGGGCTGAGCCCCTGGACCCGCTATTGACCGTGCTTCGCACGGCCAAAAAGGAAACATAAAAGGCCGGGTGTGCTTTAAACCGCATCCGGCCATTTTTTAACCTATTTTTGTGCCCGCGCAGCGGGGACTCTGAGGGGTCCTGGGACGAAGTGCCTGGCGGAGTCCAGAGGCAGAGCCTCGGGGCCCCGTGGTTCCGCCGCCCCCCGTCTCGCCGG
>JARKQO010000196.1 GCA_029974855.1 Eubacteriales bacterium | reverse complement strand
CCGGGGGCAGCAGCATGGTCAGCTCCACGCTGTCCCCGGCAATAGCCCTGGTAAAGTCATAGCCTGGGAAAATGGTGGAAACCACGCTGATCTTGGTGTCCGGGGCGTTTTCCGCAGCCCGGGCATAGGGGCCGCCATCAGCCGAAATCCAGAGCATCAGAACCGCCGCCAAAAGGATAGGCAAAATACGCTTCATCAAACCATACCTCCATGTATTCGTGTTTTGGAACGCACAAACACAAGGGAACCCCAAGCGCACTTGAAAAAGAGTACAAAAATCCCATCTTTTCAAATGGACGCGGTATTCCCTTGGGAGGTTATCTCAATGGTTCATTCTCACTTTTTGCGCAACCGGCGTCAGGAAAAGGATCGCGCCGGTTCTTTTGGTGCGGAAGCAGGCCAAGGCCAGGCCCAGGCCCGCATAGGCGACGCCGCCCCAGGCAGCCAGGGAAAGCTGCTTCAGCAGCTTTTGGGCCGCGTGAAGCTGTGCGCAAACCATGCAATCATGGCCGATGCAGTCGTGATCCGCATGCTTCAGGATCAAAGCGGCCGTGAGGAAGAGCCCCAACGCGAAAAGACAACACAGGGAAAACGCGAGGATTCTCTTTCCCGTTTGATGCTTCATGGGCTCCCTCCTTTCCGGCGCGCTGCCTTGATGGGATTGGTTCAAAGGCATTTGAGGCATTTGCCGTACAGCACAGTCCGCATGGGGTTGATTTGGAAGGAATGCTCCCGGTACACATGGTCCGGAATGCCCTCCAGCACGCTGCATTCCAGGTGCAATACCGCGCCGCAGCCCTCGCACTTCAAATGGATGTGCGGGTGCCGCGGCCCTTCCCCGGCATACTGGTAGCAGGTGCCCGAAGCCCCGTCTATGGTATATTTGCGCAGGGCGCCCTCTCCCACCAATCGGTCCAAGTGCCGGTAAATGGTGGCAATGCCGATGGGGGAGCCGCTCCCGGCAAAATGCTCCGCCACCTGGCTGGCGGTGGCGTGCCGCTGCCCCAAGGAGGCCAGGTAGTCCAAAATGGCTTTGCTCTGCCTGGTATGGTAGGTTTTGGGACGCTGCATGTTGGTACCCTTTCCCCGGCAATCTGATAACAATTCTCAGATTAGCATATTCCCGGAGAAGAGTCAATATGAAAATCGCTATCAGATTCATGATCAGACGCAGGGGGATAGGGCAGCGGACATCCTACAGCCCCATTTCCTCCTTGACCTCTTGAAAGCACCGGACCGCGAATGCCAAATCCTCCCGGGTGTGGGCCGCGCTGACCTGGGTGCGGATGCGGGCCTTGCCCTGGGGCACCACCGGATAGCTGAACGCCACCACATACACGCCCTTTAACAGCATGCGGGCGGCGAACTCGGCGGCCACCCGGGCGTCATACAGCATCACCGGCACAATAGGGTGGGTGCTTTCCGGCACGTCGAACCCCTGGGCCTTCAGCGCGACCCGGAACCAGGCGGTGCTGTCCATCAGGCGCGACCGTGCCTCGCCGCCGCCCTCCAGCAGGTCCAACACCTTGAGGGTGGCCGCGCATACGGCTGGGGCCAAAGTGTTGGAGAACAGATAGGGCCGGGATTTCTGGCGCAGCAGGCTTACGATGTCCCCGGAGGCCGCCACGTAGCCCCCGGACGCGCCGCCCATGGCCTTGCCGAAGGTGCCGGTGAGGATGTCCACCCGGCCCATGACCCCCGCGTGCTCCGGCGTGCCCCGGCCATGCTCACCCAGGAAGCCCACCGCGTGGCTGTCGTCCACCATCACCAGGGCGTCATACTTCTCCGCCAAATCGCAGATGCCCGCCAGATTCGCCACGTAGCCGTCCATGGAGAATACGCCGTCCGTGGCGATGAGGCGGATGCGGGCGGAGGCGGCCTCCCGGAGCTTTTGCTCCAGATCGGCCATGTCGCTGTTTTTGTAGCGCAGGCGCTGCGCCTTGCACAGCCGCACCCCGTCGATGATGGAGGCGTGGTTCAGCTCGTCGGAAAGGACGGCGTCCTCCGCTCCCAGGAGCGCCTCAAACAGCCCGCCGTTGGCGTCAAAGCAGGAGGAGTACAAAATGGCGTCCTCCATGCGCAGAAATGCCGAGAGCCTTGCTTCCAGCTCCTTGTGCAAGGCCTGGGTGCCGCAAATGAACCGCACCGAGGACAGGCCAAAGCCCCAGCGGTCGTAGCTGGCCTTGGCCGCTTCGATGATCTCCGGGTTGTCCGCCAGGCCCAGATAGTTGTTGGCGCACATATTGAGAAGGCCCTGGGCCTTGGCGGTGTCGATCCGGGCGCTCTGGGGGGTCAGGAGGACCCGCTCGCCCTTCAGCGTGCCCGCAGCCTCGATGTCACGCAACGCCTTTTGAAAATGCCCCAATGCGGATTTCATTTGTTACGCCTCCCAGCTTAGGATCACCTTGCCGCTCTTTCCGGTGTTCATGGCGGCAAAGCCCTGCTCAAAATCCGTGTAGTGGAAGTGGTGGGTGATCAGCGGCAGAAGGTCCAGCCCACTTTCCACCATGGCGGCCATCTTGTACCAGGTTTCGTACATCTTCCGGCCATAGATGCCCTGTAGCGTCAGGCCCTTGAAGATCACCTGGTTCCAGTCGATCTGGGCGTCCCGGGCGAAGATGCCCAGCAGCGCCACCTTGCCGCCGTTTCGCATATGGTCCAGCAGCTGGTGCAGCGCGGCGTCGCTGCCGCTCATCTCCAGCGCCACGTCGAAGCCTTCCACCATATGGTGGGAGCGCATCACCTCCCCCAGATCGTTTTGCGCCACGTTGATGGCGAAGAGGCCCATCTTCCGGGCCAGCTCCAGCCGGTACTCGTTGATATCGGTGATAATCACCTGACGCGCGCCGTTCTTTTGGCAGATGGCCGCCGCCATGATGCCGATGGGGCCCGCCCCGGTCACCAGCACGTCCTCGCCCACCACGTCGAATTCCAGGGCGGTATGGGTGGCGTTGCCGTACGCGTCGAAGAAGGCCACCACATCCTCCGGAAGCCCCTCGTCCACGGGCACTACGTTTTTGGCCGGCAGGCACAAATACTGGGCAAAGGCGCCGTCCCTGTTGACGCCCACGCCTTTGGTGTGCTTGCACCACTGGGCGTTGCCGGCCCGGCAGTTGCGGCAGTGGCCGCAGGTGATGTGCCCCTCGCCGCTGACCCGCTGGCCGGCTTTGAGGCCCTCCACCCCCGGGCCCAGCTCCTCAATCACACCCACATACTCGTGGCCGATGGTCAGGGGCGGGACGATGTTGCGCTGGCTCCATTCGTCCCAGTTGTAGATGTGCAAATCGGTGCCGCAGATAGCGGTCTT
>JARKQO010000184.1 GCA_029974855.1 Eubacteriales bacterium | reverse complement strand
GTTGGGGCGGCCTACGATGGCCACAAAGCCGGAATGAAAGGGCGTCTCTTGGGTATGGCTCAAAACAGCAGCGCCTCGTTTCTGAAAAATTAGGGCAGGGACTTGGGGCCGAAGCCGTGGGGAAGAAGCTGGGACAAGGTGGTTTTCTCCACCCGGCCGTCCTCCCAGGTGATCAGCACCCGGATGTCCGGGGCAAACTCGTTCAGCACCTGCCGGCAAGCGCCGCAGGGGTAGGGGGCGGAGCCCTCCGCCGCGATGGCGATGGCGGTAAACTCCTTGGCTCCCTCGCTGACGGCCTTGAACAGGGCGGTGCGTTCCGCGCAGTTGGCCAGCCCGAAGGAGGCGTTTTCAATGTTACAGCCTTGGAACACGCGGCCGTCCTCGCACAGCAAAGAGGCCCCCACCGGATAGCGGCTGTAGGGACTGTAGGAACGCTGCATGGCCAGCCGCGCCAGGGCCAGCAGCTGGTCGGCGGTGGGGGGCACGGGGGCGTCCTCTTTGGGGAGGCCCGCCATCTGCATGGCTTTCTCTTCCATTCGTCGCATCTCCTTTTGTTCAGTGGGATTTTGATGATCGTAGCCCATCAGGTGAAACAGCCCGTGGGCCAATAGATACGAAAGCTCCCGGCGGGGGCTGTGGCCGTATTCCTCCGCCTGGGAGAGCACATGCTCCCAGGAGATCAGGATATCCCCCAGCATTGCGCCCCTCGCGTCCGGGTCCCATTCCCGGCGCAGAAGGGCGGGAACGTCTTTGGCGGTCTGGCCCTGGGGATAGCGGACCGTGGGGAAGCTCAGCACGTCGGTGGCGCGGTCCATGCCCCGGCAGGCGGCGTTCACCCGGCGTATGCCCGGGTCATCCGTCAGCTCCACATGCACGGCGCAGGAGAAGGGGATGCCCTCCGCCGCCTGGCAGCAGTCCGCCACCAAGGGCAGCCAGGAGGCTGGGTTCCCCTCCAGTATGGACCGGGGGAAGCTCTGGCTCCACTCAATGAACATCGGCGGACTCCTTTGCCCTGTCCCCTTCCCGATCGGGGAGAGGCACAGCCTCCTGGGCCTCCGGAGCCGGAGCTTCCTCCTGGGCCTGTTGGCTCTCCTGCGCGGCGGGGGCCGTAGGCTGGGGGATACCGTTAGGCGCAGAGGAAACGGCAGCCTCCGGCTCCTTGGGCCTGAGCTCCTGCCGCTCCACAGTGCTCTCCGTACGGATAACGGCCTCCGGCAGATGGGCCGGGGGCTGAGGGATCTCCAGGGAGGGGTATTCGATGCGCTCGTGGAACACGCCGTTGAGCACTGTGGAGAAGGCGTCGGAGATTTTGTCCAGGTCCGAAAGGGTGATGGGGGCTTCGCTGAGCTGGCCGTCCTCCAGCTTGCCCCGCACCAGCTTCTCAATGAACGCCTCAATGCCTTCCGGGGTGGGGTCGGGCATGCTGCGCACGGCGGCCTCGATGGTGTCCGCCAGCATAATGATGGCGCTTTCCTTGGTATGGGGCCGCTTGCCGTCGTAGCGGAAATCCGCGATGTCCACGCCCTGGCCGCCGGACTGCTGCAAGGCCTTGTGGTAAAAGAACATCACAGGGGTACCCCCATGGTGCTCGATGATCACGTCCTGAATCTCCTGGGGCAGTCGGCTCTGCTGGGCCATCACCAGGCCGTCCCGGGTGTGGGCGGTGACGATGGCGGCGGACACATAGGGGTTGGCGTGCTCGTGGGGGTTTTCCCCCATTTGGTTCTCCTTGAAATACAGGGGACGCTTCAGCTTGCCAATATCATGGAAATAGGCGCTGGCCCGGGCCAGCAGCGGATTGGCCCCGATGGCCTCCGCCGCCGCCTCGGCCAGGTTGGCCACGATGATGCTGTGGTGGTAGGTGCCCGGCGCTTCCAGCAGCAGGCGGCGCAGCAGGGGATGGTTGGGGTTGCTCAGCTCCAGCAGCTTGCTGGGGGAGGCGAGGTTGAAGAAGGATTCCATCAGGGGGTCCAGCCCCACGCACAGCAGGGAGGCGATCAGGGCGTTGGCCGCGCTCCACAGGGCGTTGGGGAACACGTTCTGCACGGAGTTGTTGGTCATGAAGCCGATGATATGGATGATGGCCAGGTTGGAACAGGCGGTGATAATGCCGCAGAGCAGCACCTGCTGGCGGTAGGGCTTTTGAAGGATCACCTTCACGGCGATGAGGCCGCTGATCAAGGAGGTGACCAGCAGGTTCACCATTTCGGTGCCGTAGGTGTTATCCCCCCCGGCGATCAGCGCGCTCACCAGCACCGCCAAGGAGCAGGCCGCCGCCGCGCCCGCTGGGGCCCCCAGCAGCCCGGTGAGCATCATAGCCCCCAGCAGCGCCGGGGCCATGTAGGGATGCAGCAGCTGGCCCAGCATGCACAGGCCCAGAGAGATGCACAGCGTCAGCATGATGATGGAGAGCTTTTTGGGGCTTTGCAGCAGCCCGGGGCCGAAAAGGGCCAGCGGCAGCACCAGCACCAGCAGGGAAACCAGCACCATCAGGGCCCCGCCCACATACATGACCAAGTCGATGCTCTCGTCGTCCAGCAGGCCCAGACTCCGCAGCATTTCCAGCTGATTGGCCGTGACCCGCTCCCGGGCCAGCACGATGTTCTGGCCCTGCTTGTAAATCACCGGCTCCA
>JARKQO010000114.1 GCA_029974855.1 Eubacteriales bacterium | reverse complement strand
CGGCATCATCATGGGCCTCCTGGGTCTTCTGGGAAGTCTCTACCACCCGGCGGGAAACACCCTGGTGAGTCTGGGGATGCGCCGGAGGGGCCGGGTCTTCGGCATCAACGGCATCGCCGGCAGCCTGGGGACCGCCGCCGCCCCTCTCCTGGCGGCATGGCTGGGTTCCCGGCTGGGCTGGAAGGCCCCCCATCTGGTCTTCGGCTCCCTGGCCCTGCTCATGGGCCTCTATACCCTGGGGGTTCCCCCTGTTTCCCGGGACGAGGAGAAAACCGGGAGCCCCGGAGCTCGGGAAATGGAGCGGTCCCCCCTGTCTCACCTGGCCTTCTTCTACGCCTCCTGCGCCTTCGCGGGGATGGGGAGCCGGGGGGTTCTTACCTTCCTGCCCACATATCTGGGCCGCAGCCTGGCGGTTCCCGGCGGTCTGGATCAGATAACCCTGGGGGGGGTGGCCGCCACCTTTACCCTGGCAACGGGCTCCCTGGGCCAGTACATTTCCGGACGGCTGGTGAACAAACGGCGCCCCGACCTCCTGTACACCGGCACTCTTTTCCTGTCCTCCCTGTCGGTCCTCCTGCTGGCGGCGGGGAGGGGGCCCCTTCTGGTGCTGGGCGCCATGGGCTACGCCTTCTTCACCTTCGGGTACCAGCCCATGCAGAACATGGTGGTGGGCTCTCTGCTGCCTCCGCGGCGTCACGGCCTGGGCTACGGGCTTCTGGCCTTCACCGGTTTCGGCGTGGGGTCCCTGGCGGCGGCGCTGGCGGGCTGGCTGGCGGACCATCGGGGTCTGTCCTCCCTCTTTTTCGTCATGTCCCTCTGCTACGCCCTGGCGGGCCTGATGGCCGGGGGGCTTCTGGTTCTGAGGGGTCATCGATTGGGGCATCCAGCCTGAACGGAAACATGTAAAATGCTTGAAAATTCATGCATTTTAAAGTATGATATTGCTGGAGGATGAGACAATGGCCACGCTACAGGTAAGAGATATGGACGACCAGCTCTACGCGTATCTCAAAGCTCGGGCGAAACGGAGGCGACGCTCCCTGAGCCAGGAGGTCATTTCGATCATCGAGGAACATCTGTCGTCGCCGGACAAAGATGTATATGGTGCTACCCAGGAGTTTCTGAGCCTGGCGGGCAGCTGGAAGGATGCCCGCAGCGCGGAGGAAATAGTGGAGGATATTCGGAGAGCCCGGAAAGAATCTCCCCGTTTCGGAAAAGCCCGTGGCATTTTTGATTGACACGGATATCATAATTTACAGTCTTCAGGGGAATCAGAAAGTTCTGGACTGGTTCGAAGCAAAAAAAAATCTGCCCAAATTCATGTCCTGTGTAACCGACGGTGAGCTGGTTTACGGCGCAAAAAAATCCTCGCATCCTGAAAAGAACCTTGCCACAGTCCGGAGGGTCGCCGGGATCTTTCCTGTCCTGGATCTGACCAGAGATATCATGGAGCTCTTCGGCGGGCTG
>JARKQO010000074.1 GCA_029974855.1 Eubacteriales bacterium | reverse complement strand
TCAAAATCCACAGGGAGCCCCTGGGGAAGGGCGGCAGGGGCGGCCTGGCCCGCAAACAGCTGGGCGATGTACCCCTGGAAGGTGCGCAGGGGCTGGTTCCCCCGGCTGTCCCGCACCCGTTCCTTGGCTTTTTCCACCACGGCCCGCAGTTCCTCCCGGAGTACGGGCTTGTCCAGGTAGTCGATGGCCCCAAAGCGGATGGCGCTGCGCAGATAGGCCTTTTCCGAGTGGCCGCTTAAAAAGATGATCTGCAAGTCCGGAAACAGCGGACGCAGCTGCGCCACCAAGGCAATGCCGTCTAGCCTGGGCATGCGCACGTCGCAGATGATGATGTCCGGCCTTTGCTGCTGCACCATGGCCTTGCCCGCAAAGCCGTCCTCGGCCTCCCCTACGATTTCAATATTCAGCTTTTCCCAATCCAGCATGCTTCGCAGCCCTTGCCGGGTGGCGGACTCATCGTCTATGATGGCCAAACGGTACATACAGCCAGCTCGCTTTCTGGTTGCGCTGTTACAGGATACTCTTATATTATACATGAAACCCGGAGGGCCGCGCCAGCAGCCGGATGATTTTGGGTGCAAGTGCGTAGGATGGGGCGCAAAATCGTAAGATTGTGCCTGAGGAAAATATGATACAATGAACAAAAGCCGGCATGGGGAGGAAGCGGTATGGGAAAGCGTTGGTGGGCCGGGGCCCTGGCGGTCCTGATGATGGGGGCGGGGCCTGGGGCCCGGGCGGTGGAGCTCTTGGCGGACCCGCGCCCGGCGCTGCGCATGGTGATTCCCTATACCTTGGCGGACATGAACCATGACATCGCCGGGAAGAGGATGGAGGAGGTCACCGGGTACCGGGTGATCTACGACGTGCTGCCCCAGGACGATCCCACCTCCAAGCTGCTCTTTCAGGTGGCTACCGGAGCGGAGTACGACATCATCAAGTGCCGCACCGAGCAGTTTATGGCCCTGAAAAGCCAGGGGGCCCTGGTGGATTTGGCCCCCTACCTGGTGGCGTACGGCGGCAATTTGCCGGTGGACGCCACGGCGCTGCGCAACCAGCTGATGCTGGGGGAAAACGGGGAGATTTACGGCGTGCCCCTGTTTAACAACCCCACCATGGAAAACCCTTACGGTACGCTCCGCCACGGCCTGGCCTTCCGGGAGGATGTGATGGGGGAGCTGGGGCTGGCCTTGCCCCGCACCTTGGAGGAGCTTACCGATTGCCTGGAGCGCATCCGGGCCCATACGGGGGTTTCCCCTTTGACTGTGGCGGCGGCCACCAACACGGTATGGGTGTTGCCCATCCTCAGCGCCTATGGCCTGGGGGAGGCGGAATGGTATCTGCAAGAGGGGGCGTTTGTGCCCCGGGTCCGCATGCCCGCCTTGGAGGAGTACCTGGCCTACATGCAAGGGCTGTACCGAAAAGGGCTGCTGGAGGCAGAGTTTCCCATCACCAAGACGGAGAACACCATCGAGAAGATGGCGACAAACAAGGCCTATGTCACCACTATGTATTTCTGGGACATCCCCACCCTCAAGGAGGCCTTTGAGGCTGCGGGCCTGAAAAGCGGCGTGGACATGGTGGGCACCCTGCGCAAAAACCCCCAAACCCCTGCCTGCGCCTATGTGGACTACAGCATCTACTACATCTTTTGTATCCCCAAGTCCGCCCGGCACGTGGCGGACGCGGTGCACTACCTGAATCTGCAATCCGCGCCGGAAACCTTTCTGTTTACCTACCTGGGGGTGGAGGGGGAGCAGTACGAGGTGCGGGACGGGCAATACTACCCGCTGTTTCCGGGGTTTGAGCCGGTTTTGAACGCGTCCCAGTACACGGGGCTTTCCCCGGAGGGCAACGAGTTTGTATACTGGCAGGCCCGGGCCCGGAAGACCCCGGAGATGGCCAAGGCCTACGATCAGATGAACGGGGAGATAGAGGGCCTCACCCTCATCCCAGACAAGTCCTCCTACGCCTTCGGGCAGCCCGGCACCGAAGCTCGGGCGGCCCTGAACAAGCTCATGGGGGATATGCTGCTGGAGGCCATCATCACGGAGGTCTCCCCCCGGGAGGCGGTCCAGGGGATGATCGCGGCCTGGGAAGCGGGGGGCGGCCTTGCCTTTGAGGAGGCCATGAACGCCTGGTACCGGCGCAACAAGGACGACGAAACCCTTGTGCAGCCTTAGTTTTCCGATGTAGCTTCACAAAATTTCGATTGCCTTCACAATGTTACGCAACCCTCCCCAAATTCTTGCCGGGGGAAGGGGGCCATGGTATGGTAGGCCTACGAGGCGTCCAAGGATCGCCCGGCGCATCCTGATGTTCCATGCCCCCAGAACCTCTCGACCTGAAAAAAGGAGGATATCCCATGAAGAAACTGGTTTCTTTGCTCCTGGCTCTCGTTCTCAGCCTGGCCCTGGCTTCCACCGCGCTGGCGGAAGGCCCGGTACAGCTGAAAATCGCCACCTGGACCAGCAACGAGGCGCAGCTGGAGCTGCTGGGCACGTTCGTAAAGGAATTTGCCGAGCAAAAGGGCATCGCTGTGGAAGCTGCCTTTGAGTCCATCGACTTTGCGGAATACAACACCAAGCTCCTGCTGGAGCTGCAAGGCAATGCCGCCCCCGACGCGTACTGGGTGCTGGAAACCTCCGCCCCGGCCTTCGTGGCCTCCGGCATGCTGGCCCCCCTGGATGAAGCCCTGGCCGCCTACAACCCCGGGGACCTGTCCGGCAGCGCCATGGAGCTGTGGCGCAAGGACGGCGCTACCTACGCCGTGCCCTTCTCCACCTCCCCCTTCTTCATGCTCTACAACGCGGATCTGTTCGCCCAGGCGGGCCTAAAGACCCCCGAGGAGCAGGCCGCCGAGGGCACCTGGACCTGGGACAGCTTCCGGGAAGCCGCCAAGGCCATCCACGACGCCACCGGCGTGTGGGGCTTTGTGACTGTGGATACCCAGGGCTACGACGCCCGGATTCTGCACAACCTGGTGCCCATCATCCGCGCCAATGGGGGCGATGTGTGGGATAACGAAGGCAATGTGAAGATCGCCGAGCCCGAGGCTGTGGAGGCTGTGCAGTTCTTCCACGACATGCTGTACGTTGACCAGTCCGTGGTGCCTCCCGGGGATGAGAGCAACTTCTACGCCGGCGGCGCCGCCATGACCGTGGGGCAGATCTCCCGGGTATCCAACCTGAAGGACGTGACATGGAAGTGGGGCATCGCGCCCATGCCTTCCGGCAAGGCCGGTTCCGTGCCCGTGATCGGGCAGGCGGGCCTGGGCGCGTTTGCCGGCGGCAAGAATGTGGACCTGGCCAAGGAATTGGTGGCCTACATGACCAGCGAATCCTGCGTGGCCCGGATGGCGGGCATCTGGCCTCCGGCCCGGGTCAGCGTCATGGAGTCCGAGGCGTTCCTCTCCTCCAACGCCATGGTGACCCCGGAGCAGATGAAGGCCGCCGTGGCCGATTCCATCAC
The DNA here is from genome assembly GCA_029974855.1 of Eubacteriales bacterium. The sequence continues at coordinate 2,644 of JARKQO010000074.1, read as the reverse complement.
CGCAGGCCGCGTGCTCCCCTCCCATGTGAACTACCCCCAGATGGATGTGGAAGCCAAGATCGTCTTTGACAAGCTCTGGAACGCCGACGCGGATGTGGCGGCGGTGCTGAGCGAAGTGGCCGCTGTGTACGGCAGCTACATGCAGTAACCCCAAGGGACCCGGCCCGGATGGCCCAGTGCCGTCCGGGCCGTTTTGCCCCAGACCCCGGCAAAGGTGGAGGAAACCTCATGCAGTTACGCCCCATGAAGCCCCGCACGCGGGAAGCCCTGACGGGATACGCCTTCGTATCCTTGCAGATGCTCGGATTTGTCTTTTTCGTGCTGGTTCCCCTGGTGATGGTGGTTGTGTACTCGCTGCACAACAAGAACATGCTCTTTGGCACCAATGTGTTCACCGGGCTGGACAATTACAAAAAGCTGGCTACGGACGCTTTGTTTGCCAAAACCCTGGGCAATACGCTGGTGTTTTCCCTGTGGCTGGTGCCCGCCAACTTGGCGCTGTCCTTGGGGCTGGCCTTGTATATCGGCGGCCGGGGCTTTGGCTCCCACCTGGTGAAAACCGTGGTGATTCTGCCTGTGGTCACCTCCGGGGTGGCCTGGGCCATCGTGTGGAAGTATTTGCTCCAGGGGGGCGACGCGGGCCCCGTGAACTGGGTGCTGGCGCAGTTGGGTATCCAGGGCCCCAACTGGCTCAAGCAGGAGGGCTGGGCCATGCTGTCGGTGGTGGTGAACCGGGTGCTGAAAAACCTGGGCATGAACGTGCTGATCTTCACCGGCGCGGTGATGAACATGCCCGGGGAACTGGTGGAGGCGGCCCGGATGGACGGGGCGGGCGGGCTGAGGCTGTTTTTCAAAATCAAGCTGCCGCTGCTGATGCCCACGGTGCTGATGGTGTCCGTGGTGACGATGATCGGCGCCATGCGGGTGTTCGACACCATCCGCCTGATGACGGACGGCGGGCCCCAGGGTTCCACCATGGTGTTGGTGTATTACATCTACCACCAGGCCTTCCGGGCCTTTAGCACCGGGTACGCCTCGGCCATCTCCGTGGTGTTGTTCGGCATCGTACTGGCCCTGACCATCGTGCAATGGGCGTTGCGAAAGAAGGTGTCCTTCCATGAATCATAATCCGGTGCTGGAGCGGACGGCAGGGACCCCGGTGCAAAGCCGGGGGAAAAAGGCGGCGGGAAGGATCTTCTCCGTCTTGGGGCTCATTGCCTTCTTTGCGCTGTTCTTCTACCCCTTTTGGTGGATGATGGTGAACTCCCTGAACACGGCTGGGCAGATTTTCGGCAAGCCCGCCTTGCTGCCCAAGGCCTGGGCGTGGTACAATTATCTGGAAATCTTCCGGGTGCAGCCCTTTGCCCGGCACTGTGCCAACACCCTGTTGGTGGCGGCGTGCGGCACAGCGGGCAACGTGCTGGTGGCGTCCCTGAGCGGCTATGCCTTTGCCCGGCTGCGCTTTCCGGGGCGCAACGCGCTGTTTGTGCTGCTGCTGACCGCCCTGATGATGCCCATTGAGGTCACTATCGTGCCGCTGTACTTTCAGATGCGGGACTTGGACCTGCTGGATCACCTGGCGCCTTTGGGGCTGCTGACCGTCTTCGGGGCCCAGGGTGCGTTTTCCGCCTTTATGTGCCGCTCCTTCTTCGTCACCATCCCCAGGGAGCTGGAGGAGGCGGCCCGGATGGACGGGCTGGGCTACGGGGGCATCTTCTTTCGGATCATGCTGCCCATTGCCGCGCCGGTGCTGAGCTCGGCGGCGATTCTGGCGTTTTTGGCGGCCTGGAACACCTACCTGGAGCCCTTGGTGTTCCTCAGCGACATCAAAAACTATACGCTGCCTTTGTCCCTGAACAACTTCAACGACGCCTACGGCGCGCCCCAATGGCATTTGCAGATGGCCGCCACCACGCTGTCGGTGCTGCCCATCATGATCGTGTACCTGTTCTTCCAGGAAAAGGTAACGGACGCCATGGTGAACTCCGGTTTGAAAGGATGAGGATATGAAACCCTATGACGTACTGGTGGCAGGGGGCGGCATCGCCGGGAGTATGGCGGTCATTGCGGCGGCCCGGGCCGGGGCGCGGGTGCTGCTGATAGAGGAACAGGGCTATTTGGGCGGCAGCCTCACGGCCTGCGGTACCGGGCCCATGATGACCTTCCACGCCGGGGACAGGCAAGTGGTGCTGGGGCAGATGGAGGAGATGGTGGCCCGCATGGCGGCCAAGGGCCTGTGCCCGGGCCATGTGCCTGATACCACCGGATATACTTACACCGTCACCCCCTTTGACTCCGAGGGCATGAAGCGGGAATTGGAGCTGATGGCGCTGGAGGCCGGGGCGGAGCTGCTGTACCATACCTCCCTCATCGCCGTAAATCGAGAAGGGGAGCGGGTCAGCGGCGTTACGGTTACCTCCTGTGGCAGCCGGATGGAGCTGGCCGCCCGCTGCTTCATCGACGCCACCGGGGACGGGGACTTGCTGGCTCTGGGCCAGGTGCCCTGTGCCAAGGGCCGGGAGGCGGACGGCAAGGATCAGCCCATGACCCTGAACCTGCGCCTGGACCATGTGGACGTGGAGGCGGTGCGGCAGCTGGTGCGTGAAAATCCCGCTGTGTTCCCGCTGCTGGTGGGCGGCAAGGA
>JARKQO010000068.1 GCA_029974855.1 Eubacteriales bacterium | reverse complement strand
AGATGGTTTCAATGCCCCCGATGGAGGGCACCCGCTCCCGGATCAGCGCCTCCAGCCGGGCCGCGTCCTCCGGGGCGTCCGCGTGCATCAGGATGAGGGTTTGGTTCTCCGGGTCCAGGATGTTCTCGGCGGTCTTGTCCGCGATGAGGCGCAACGCTGCCTTGCGGCCCCGGACCTTGTCCGCGCTCACCAGCTTGCCCTCCTTGTTCAAGACGATGATGGGCTTCAGGTCCAACGCGGTGCCCAAAGTGGCCGCCATGGCGCTGATGCGCCCTCCCCGGCGCAGGTATTTCAGGTCGTCCACCGTGAACCAGGCCTGGGCGTTGAACTTGTTTTCCTCCACCCAGGCGGCCACCTCCTCCATGGGCTTGCCCTGTTCGTATTGCTTGTAGGCCGCCAAAATCAGCAAGGTCTGGGGTGCGGAGATGCTCAGGGTGTCCACCACGATCATCTTGCGCTCCGGGTACTTGGCCAGCAGCTCCTCCCGGGCGGCAAAGATGTTCTGGATGGTGCTGGAGAGCTGGCTGGAGAAGGCCAGGAACAGGATGTCGCGCCCGGCCTGAAAGCAGGGCTCAAAGTACTCCACATACACCGGCGTGGGCAGCAGCGAGGTTACCGGGGCGGCTCCCGAGCGCATGTTGTCGAAGTATTCCTTTTGCTTGCCGTCCCGGCCCAGGTCGTCCAGGTACTCCTTGCCGTCCAGGATATAGGGCATGTACACCATGGTCATCTCCAGCTGGTCCACGTAGCGGAAGGGGAGGTCGGAGTCGGAATCGGTCATGAAGACATAGTTGTTTTTGGGCATGGCTTCTCCTCCTTGTGCCGGCATAACGCCCGGAAATAAGTTCCTATGACTCACTTATTTTACCTTGTTTGGACACATTTTGCAACTGTGGGAACAGGCCCCGGCGGCAGGAGGTCCGCGGCCGGGCAGCCACCCAAAGCGGCCGCCCAAAGGCGTATTCAGCCTGGCGTTTGGACAGCCTATCTGCTATAATAAGGCACGGTACCCCCATTCTATTCCAATAAAGGAGGACCCGACATTGAGCTTCCACACCGACGCCAAGGAAACGTTGCTGCAAGCACTCAACTCCGACAGCGCCAAGGGCCTGAGCTCCCAGCAGGTAGCCCAGAAGCAGGCGGAGTTCGGCCCCAACAAGCTCCGGGAAAAAAAGAAGAAAAGCAATGTACAGCGGTTTTTGGATCAGTTCAAGGACGTGATGATCCTGATCCTCATCGCCGCCGCTGTCATCTCCTTTGTGATCGCCTTGGCCGAGGGGGACGCCAAGGAGTTCTTTGAGCCCGCCTTGATCATGCTCATCGTAATCCTCAACGCCATCATGGGCATGGTGCAGGAAAGCAAGGCGGAAAAAGCCCTGGACGCCCTCAAAAACCTCACCGCGCCCCATGCCCGGGTGCTGCGGGACGGCGGGGAGAGCATCATCGATGCCAGCGAGCTGGTGCCCGGGGATATCATCCGCCTGGAGGCCGGGGATTTCGTGCCCGCGGACGCCCGGCTGCTGCGCTCCGTGAGCCTGAAAAGCGAGGAATCCGCCCTCACCGGGGAATCGGTCCCCAGCGAGAAATACGCCGACGCCCAGGTGAAGGAGGACGCGCCCTTGGGAGACCGCCTGAACATGGTCTTTTCCGGGTGCAGCATCACCTACGGCACCGCCACGGCGGTGGTCACCTCTACGGGCATGGATACGGAAATGGGCCGCATCGCGGGCCTGTTGGAGGACGAGCAGGAGGGCCAGACCCCCTTGCAGGAGAAGCTGGCCCAGATGGGCAAGTACCTGGGCTTTTTGGCTTTGCTGGCCTGCGCCGTCATTTTCGTGGTGGGCATCGTCAACGGCATCCCGGTCATGGAAATCTTCATGACGGCGGTGTCCTTGGCCGTATCCGCCATTCCCGAGGGCCTGCCCGCCATCGTCACCATCGTGCTGGCCATCGGGGTGCAGCGCATGGTGAAGCGCAACGTCATCATCCGCCGCCTGCCCGCCGTGGAAACCTTGGGCAGCGCCTCCGTCATCTGCTCGGATAAGACCGGCACTTTGACCCAGAACCGCATGACCCTGGTAAAGGCCTATGTGGACGGGGCTCAGGAGCTGGAGGACATCGGCTTTGACAACTCCGCCCCCGTGAAGAACCTGCTGCGCTACGGGGCCCTGTGCTGCGACGGCTCCGTGGTATTTGACGGCCCCAAGGAGCAGCACATCGGCGATCCCACGGAAACCTCCATCGTTCTGGCGGCCCACAAAAACGGCATGCCCAAGGACCAGCTGAACAAGGATTTCCCCCGGCTGGCGGAGCTGCCCTTTGATTCCGACCGCAAGCTCATGAGCACCGTGAACCGGATGGAGGGGAAGAACCGGGTCATCGTCAAGGGCGCCTTTGACGTGATGCTGAATCGCCTCAGGGATGGAGACCTGAAAAAAGCCCAGGAAATGAACCGGGAGATGAGCGCCAACGCCCTGCGGGTGCTGGCCGTGGCCTGGAAGGACATCGGCAAGATCCCCGAGAACCCCACCTCCGAGGCCCTGGAAACCGACCTTCACTTCCTGGGGCTGGTGGGCATGATCGACCCGCCCAGGCCCGAGGTGAAGGACGCTGTGGCGGTATGCCGCAGGGCGGGCATCAAGCCTGTGATGATCACCGGCGACCATGTGATCACCGCCTCGGCCATCGCCAGGGAGCTGGGCATCCACCAGGAGGGGGACCTGGCCCTTACCGGCGCTGAGCTGGACGCCCTCACCGACGCCCAGCTGGACCGGGACGTGGAGAAGATCTCCGTGTACGCCCGGGTATCCCCGGAGAACAAGATTCGCATTGTGAAAGCCTGGCAGCGCAAGGGCCGGGTGGTTTCCATGACCGGGGACGGCGTCAACGACGCCCCGGCCCTGAAGGCCGCCGACATCGGCTGCGCCATGGGCATCACCGGCACCGACGTGGCCAAGGGTGCCGCCGACATGACCCTTACCGACGACAACTTCGCCACCATCGTGGACGCGGTGCGGGAAGGCCGGGGCATCTTCGCCAACATCAAGAAGGTGGTGTCCTACCTGCTGAGCACCAACATCGGCGAGGTGATCACGGTGTTCGCGGCCATGCTGATCTCCCATGTGTCCCCTTTGCTGTCCATGCAGCTCCTATGGATCAACCTGGTGACGGACGGCCTGCCCGCCGTGGCCCTGGGCACCGAGGCCGTGGAAAGCGACGTGATGAACCAGCCGCCCAAGCCCAAGGGAGAGAGCATCTTCGCCCATGGCCTGGGGCTGCGGGTAGCCATCCAGGGCCTGATGTTCGCCGGGCTGACCCTGGCGGGCTTCTACCTGGGCATGGGGGTCGCCGGGGACCTGGAAGTGGGCCGCACCATGGCATTTTTGGTGCTGTCCCTGTCCCAGATCGTCCAGGCCTACAACATGCGTTCGGACCATTCGCTCTTTGCCGTGGGCTTCTTTGGCAACAAGAACCTGAACAAGGCCTGCCTGCTCTCCGTGATGCTGGTGGCCTTGGTGCTGTTCACGCCCCTGTCCGGTCCCTTTGGGTTGGTGCAAGGCCTGCCCTGGTGGCTGTACGTGGCGGGGCTGGGCCTGAGCCTGGTGCCCTTCCCGGTGCTGGAGCTGTTCAAGGCCATCGGCGTCATCCGGCACAGGCACTAAAAAATCACAACAAGGGAGAGAGGCGGCATGTTCCACCATATCGTGATGTACTGGCTCAAGGAAAGGGATAACGAGGAAATCATCCAGAAAACCCTGGATACCCTCAGGGGCATGGAGGGAAAAATCCCCGGGCTGGTGAGCGTGAAGGCGTACAAGGACCAGAAGGGAGACCCCCGCAGCTGCGATCTGTGCCTGGTGACTGTGCTGGAAAGCCGGGAGGCCTACGACGCCTACCAGGCCCATCCGGTCCACCTGCCGGTAAAGGCCCACATGCATTCTGTGGTGGAGCGCAGCGCCAGCGCGGACTTTGAGGCTCCATGAGCACGCCTCAGAAGGCCCCGGAGGAGGGCAGGCTGTGGATTCGCCTGATGAAAGGGCACAAATGCCTTCGGGATTTTTTGCTGCCCTGCTCCCGGGAGGACCCCCAAGAGGCCCTGCGCCAGGCCCTGCCCCAGATGGACCTGAGCCAGCCCCTCTGGCTCCCCCGGCACCAGGCGGATTGGGAGGCCTACGCCCTCACCCGCTTTTTGCCCGAGCACTTTGTAGATTCCGTTTCCTTTGACCGGATGGAGATCAGCTACGTTTTCCCCCAGGAGGAGGCCAGGCCCGCCCGAAGGCGGAACCCTTTGGAGGATGCCTGAAGGGACCCTTGAAGGGGTGTCCCAAAAGGTTGTCGAAAAGGTGAAGAAAATGTCGGTAAATTGTTAGGTTTTGCAACGGGTGGCTTCCGGGCCGCCCGTTGTTTTTCTACCTATATATGCTATAATTTATTGCACATACAATATCTGGTGGTATCAGGCTAAGGAGGACATGCCATGACCTGCCGAATTTTTGAGTCTGCCCGTTTGCATGGAAGCGTCCGGGTTCCTCCCGCCAAAGACGAGATGTGCCAGGCCCTTTTGCTGGCGGCCCTGGGGCGGGGACATTGCCGGGTGCATGGGCTCCCTCCGGCCCTGTGGGGGCAGGGGTTGGAGGACAGCCTGGCTGCCCTGGGGGCCCAGGCCTCCTGGGAGGGGGATATCCTGCGGGTGGAGCCCGGCCTCCAGGGCCCGGGGGAAGGCCCCTTGCCCCCCTTTGGGCCGGGCTTCCCCTGGCCCCTGCTGGCCCCGGCCCTGTCGGTCCGGGGGCGGCAGGCCGCGCTGACGCTGGAGCGGGAGCCAGAGGGCCCGCTTCTCACCGCCCTGGAAGGGCTGCGGGGTCGGGAGGATTCCGGCATCACGTTGAACCGGGATTCCCAGGGGGCCGCCCTCCGGTTGGAAATTTCCGGGAAGCTCCACGCGGGAGACTATCAGGTGGAGGGCGCTGAGGCCGGTGCGCTGGTTTCGGGGCTTTTGATGGCCCTTTCCCATGCCACGGACCGGGAGGGCAAAGCCGCCCCTTCCCGGCTCACCGTCACCGGGCCCATAACCCACCGTTCCCGGGTGGACAGGACCCTGGAGTGGATGGGGCGCTTTGGGAGACCCTATGAGGAGAAGGAGCCGGGGGTTTTCACCTTGTCCCCTTCCCAGGCCGCCGTGCCGGAGGACCTGGAGCTTTCCGGGGACTGGGCCCAGGGGGCGGCCTTGCTCTGCGCCAACGCCCTGGGCAGCGGCGTGCGGGTGGAGAACCTCCGGGGCAGCGCCCAGGGGCCCGAGGGAGACGCCCGGATTTTGGCCTTGCTGGGGGAGATGGGCCTGTCGGTGTTCGGCACCCGGGAGGAATGGTACCTCACCAGCCCTTCCAGGGCTCCGTTGCTGCCCCTGAAGGCCCATTGCGGGGATGTGGCGGACCTGTCGCCCCTGCTGGCGCTGCTGTGCACCCAGGCCTGGGGGGAATCCGTGCTGTCCGGCGTCGGAGGACCGGGAACGAGGGGGCTGGCGGAGGCCACGGTGGCGCTCCTGACCCAAATGGGAGCCCGGGCGGCCCTGTCTCCCCAGGGGGACGCTTTGGTGATCCAGGGTCCTTCCCGGCTTCAGGGCGGCTTTCAGGTGGACGCGGCGGGGGATACCCGGCTGGTGCTGCTGGCGGCCCTGGCGGCTTTGGTGGCGGAAGGGCCCCTGGCGGTTTCCGGGGCCGAGGTCCTGGATCAGTCCTGGCCGGGGTTTTTGGCCCTGTACCAGGCCCTGGGGGGCAGGGCTTCCTGTGAGGCCCCGGCATTTTTGGACGGAGGAAAGGCATGATCGTCAAAAACCAATCCATGGCCCTCAGCTGCCTTCGCCTGGGGGCGGAGCTGGAAGGCATTTGCCAGCACGAGGGGCAGACGGTATTCGTGGAGGGGGCGCTGCCCGGGGAGCGGCTTCAGGCCACAGCCCTGAAGGTGACGCCCCGCTACGCCTTCGCCAAGCTGGCGGCCTTGGAAAGCCGGTCTCCTGAAAGGCGGGAGCCCTTTTGCCCCGTCTATGGGCAATGCGGCGGCTGCAGCGGCCAGCACATGAGCTATGAGGCCACCTTGGAGGCCAAGCGCCAGAATGTGCTGGACGCCCTCACCCGCATCGGCGGCCTGGATGTGGCCCCGGAGCAGGTGCCTCCGGTGCTGGGGGCGGCCAATCCCCTTCATGGCCGCAACAAAACCTCTTTGCCGGTAGGGGGTACCAAGGAAGAGCCGGTGCTGGGCTTTTACCGCAAGCGCAGCCACCGGATTGTGCCCATTGCCGACTGCCCTGTGACCATGGACGGTATCGCCCCGGTGATCCAGGCGGTGAAGGCCTGGATGCGCCAGGGAAAAGTGGAGCCCTATGACGAGGAAAGCCACCGGGGGCTGCTGCGGCATGTGGTGGCCCGCAGAACCCGCAGCGGCAGCCTGATGGTGCTGCTGGTGGCCACCCGGGCCCAGCTGCCGGAACTTCCCTTTCTTATTTCTCAGCTTACGGAGCGGGTCCCTGGGTTTTGCGCCCTGCATTTGACCGTGAACGCCGCCCGGAACAATGTAATTTTGGGGGATACCTGCCAAAAGCTCCATGGGGACGACTTTTTGGTGGAGGAGCTGCTGGGGCTGGAATTTGAAATTTCCCCCCTGTCCTTCTTCCAAGTGAACCCGGCCCAGACGGAAAAGCTCTATGAACAGGCCTTGGTCTTTGCCGCTTTAACCCCAGAGGATGTGGTGGTGGACGCCTACGCGGGGGCGGGCACCATCGCCCTTTGCATGGCCCGGCATGCTCAAAAGGTCATCGCCATCGAGGTGGTGCCCCAGGCGGTGGAAAGCGCCCGGCGTAATGCCCTGCGCAACGGCATCGGCAATGTGGGGTTTTACACGGCCCCTGTGGAGGAAAAGCTGCCCGGCTTGATGGCCCAGGGCCTGCGCCCGGACGTGGTGGTGCTGGACCCTCCCCGCAAGGGGGTGGACCCCGCCGTGGTCCAGGCGGTGCTGGAGGCCGCCCCCCGCCGGGTGGTGTACGTGAGCTGCCACGTGCCCACCCAGGCCCGGGATATGGCCTTGCTGATGGAAGGCGGCTATCGGTTCGAGGCTTGCCAGCCCGTGGATATGTTCTGCTATGCCAGCGGGGTGGAGAATGTAGTACTTCTTTCCCGGAAATAGGTGGATAGTTATATCTTCATATAAAGTGTAAAGTGGATTTTGGAGAGGGTAAAGGTAAAGTTTTGTTAGATAAGATCGGCGAAAGGTGAGAGATACAAGCCCTGAGAGAGTTACCCATAAGGTGATAAAGGAGTGCATAGAAACTTAATATAGTTTCAAGGTATATACCGCTCGTATAGCAGAACGAAAAAGGTCCTTGATCTTGACCATGTACTACGTTCCTGATACGGTGGAGGAATCGGAGCAACCACAGGATCATCTGACACCTATTCAAACCGATCCGATTAGGAGCGCAGTAAAATATTCTAAAGCAGGCAATTATAAATTCAATGAAAGAATGGAGATTATCTATGACGAAAAACAGTATAGAAATACCCGCTTATAATGAAATGATGAAAGAGCTATTTCAAGCCATAAAGGAATTAGGTGGATCCGGAACAATTAAAGAAATTGATGAAAAGACGATTGAAATACTAGGGTTATCCCCCGAAATACAAGAGGTTATGCATGGGGATAGCAGCAAAACAGAAGTTGAATATAGACTTGCTTGGACAAGGACATATATGAAAAAAGTAGGAATCCTGGAAAATTCCGCACGTGGAGTATGGGCATTGACAGCTATGGGTAGCGAGTTGCAAGATCTGAATCCTGGTGAAATCGTACAAAAGGTTCGTGAAATGACATTCTTAAAAGTCAAAAATTCAGGAGATTTAAATGTGGAGGATGAGAACTTAGAAAATGATGGAATTGATACTCCAGATGAAATTCAAACATGGCGTGAGAAATTAAAGAATGTCTTGTTTAATTTGAAAGCAGATGCTTTTGAGCGTTTAACCCAGAGGTTATTGAGAGAGTCGGGATTTACACAAGTAAAAATCACAGGAAAAACTGGTGATGGTGGAATAGATGGGGTGGGAATTGTAAAATTAAATGGAATCATTAGTTTTCACATGATGTTTCAGTGTAAAAGATATACGGGAAGCGTTTCAGCTGGTGAAATTAGAGATTTTAGGGGAGCTATGCAAGGAAGAGCTGATAAAGGACTATTCATAACAACAGGTAAATTTACCACACCCGCAATAGAAGAAGCCAATAGGTCCGGTACAACACCAATCGATTTGGTTGATGGGGATGAACTGGTAGAAAAATTACGCGAATTGCAGCTGGGAGTTGCTCCTGTTAATGACTTTGTGATTGACGAAGCATGGTTTCTATCAATTTAATTGTGTCTTTTATGATAGAGTGGGTATATCCAAGTCTGGTGGGCATATGATTCGAATATATAGCACGTTGGAGAATGTATGCGTGTTGGTACGGGGATAGCCCCCGACAGAAAAATAAGCAACAGGCCCATGAAACAGCGGCGTTCCTTTCCCGGAGCGCCGCTGCCATGTTCAATTTTTCCCTTATGAATGGATTCCACTGGCGGCGCTTCGCGCCGCC
>JARKQO010000038.1 GCA_029974855.1 Eubacteriales bacterium | reverse complement strand
CTTCTTGCGAAGCCGGGCCACGTTCACGGTGAGGGTGTTGTCGTCCACAAAGCAATCGCTGTCCCACAGGCGGTTCATCAGCGCGTCCCGGCTGACGGTGGAGCCCTTGCGCTCCAGCAGCAGCTGGAGGATGCGGTTCTCGTTCTTGGTGAGCTCCAGGCGGGCATCCCCGTACAGCAAGGCGCTGGCCCCGATGTCCAGCACCGCCCCCCGGTGCTCCAGCAGGCTTTGGCCCCCGGTGAAGCCGTAGGCCCGGCGCAGCAGGGCCCCGATTTTCGCCAAAGCCACCTCCAGGTCAAAGGGCTTGGTGATGTAATCATCCCCACCCATGCTCATGGCCATCACCTGGTCCATGCTGGCACCGTGGGAGGAGAGGAAGAGGATAGGCACGGTGGACACCTGGCGGATCTTGCCGCACCAGTGGTAGCCGTTGAAAAAGGGCAAGGAGATGTCCAGGATCACCAGGTGAGGGGAGAGCCGCACAAACTCCCCCAGCACATCCTCAAACCGGAGGCAGAAGTGCGCCTCGTACCCCCAGCGGCGCAGGTGCTCCGCCAGAAGCGTGGCGATGGTCTGGTCGTCCTCCACGATCATGATTTTGAACATAGTGGCGGAAGGTTCCTTTCCTGTGGCGCGGCATGGGGGTCTGCTTTGCCGGCGCCTTTATTATACCGGCGGCAGGCGGGTTCCGCAAGGCGGCGGACCCGCCGGGGCTTTGAATTTCCTTGCGGAACCAAGGAGAAGCTGCTACAATGAAGCCGGTCTTTCACAAGAGATACGGAGGAGAACCCATGAAAAAATTCTTCACGGATTTTAAGAGCTTTGTGCTGCGGGGCAACATCCTGGATCTGGCCGTGGGCGTGATGATCGGCGGCGCCTTCGGGTCCATTGTCGCGTCCTTGGTAAACGACATCCTGATGCCTGTGATCGGCCTGATCACAGGGGGCGTGAACCTGACGGGGCTGTTTTTGGCCCTGGACTTCCAGGCCTATCCCACCCTGGAGGCGGCCAAGGCCGCCGGGGTGGGCACGCTGAACTACGGCGCGTTCCTCCAGGCGGTGATCAACTTCCTGATCATGGCCTTCTGCGTGTTTTTGATCATCCGGCTCATGGCGAAGCTGATGCCCAAGAAGGAAGGGCCCAAGAAGGCCCGCCAGTGCCCCTTCTGCAAGCGGGACGTGGACGACGAGGCCACCCGCTGCCCCCACTGCACCAGCGAGATCGGGGCGTAAGGGCCGGGCGGGCCAGGGGCCCGCAGCCCCCCGCCACGGCGCGCTCCTTTTCCTTTGGAATCCAGTTTTTGTTTTGCCTGCGCCATGCCTTTTGAGGCAAAATGGTGCTTGTTTTACCCACACAAGTATGCTATCATCAAACATGAACAATTCGTTCAGGTCTCACAAAGTGAAGGGAGGCAATCTTTGGTATGAAAAAATTTCTTTCCGCGATCTTGGCGCTAACCATGCTCCTGTCGATGGCAAGCACCGCGCTGGCCACCCCCGACCCCGATACCCTGGTGATCGGCACTCCCGCCATGAATGGCGATTTCATCGAAGGCTTCGGCAACAGCGCCTATGATGCTTACATCAAGAAGGTTCTGTTCCGTAACTACTACGACACTGTTTATATCACCACCGCCGACGAGCTGGTTGTCAACGCTGTGTCCGTGAAGGACTACACCGTGGAAGCCAACGAAGCGGGCGACAAGACCTATACCTGGACCATCGCCGATGATCTGAAGTGGTCCGATGGCACGGCCATCACCGCCAAGGATTATGTGTTCTACCTCATGTACTATTCCTCTCCCGCATGGGTGGAAGCCGGCGCGTCCAGCGGCGAGGCTGCCCGGGGCCTGGTGGGTTACGCCGCCTGGAACGCGGGCGAGGCCGATGCGTTTGCCGGCGTCAAGCTGATTGACGACTACACCTTCTCCGTGACCATCAACCACGAGGAGCTGCCCTATTTCTACGAGATCAGCTATGCCGCCGCCTATCCGATGCCCATGCACGTCTACGCCCCCAGCATGGAGATCGTTTCCGATGAAAATGGCACCAAGCTCATCGGCAAGGACGTGGACCAGAGCGGCATCGAGGCCCAGCGCGCCGAGGCCGTGAAGGCCTCCGAGGCTGCCAAGGCCGCCGCCGCCGAAGCCGCCAAGGCCGCCGAAGCCGCCCCCGGGGACGAGGCCCTGGCTACTGCCGCCGAGGAAGCTCAGGCCGCCTATGCCGCCGCCCGCGTCATCAAGGACGACAACTATGCCGCCCTTTTGAAGGATCTGCAGAACACGGCCGCCACCGAGCGCTTTGCGCCCAGCGTGTCCTCCGGCCCTTATAAGTTCGTCAGCTACGAAAACCAGACCGTGACCTTGGTCATCAACGAGTACTTCAAGGGTGACCAGGAAGGCCGCAAGCCCGCCATCAAGAACATCGTGCAAAAGCAAATTCCTATGGACACGGATGTGGACCAGGTCATCGCGGGCGAAGTGGACGTTGTGACCGGCGTCATTGAGGGCGCGAAGATTGAGGCGGCCAAGGCCTCCACCACCGCCAAGACCCACGATTATTTCCGCAACGGCTATGGGCATCTGTCAATGCACTGCGACTGGGGCGTAACCAAAGACCCCAACGTCCGTTGGGCTCTGGGCTACCTGCTGGACCGCAACGCCGTGATCGACTATGTGCTGGGCGGCTACGGCGGGGTTGTACAGGCAGAATACGGTTTTGCCCAGTGGATGTATCAGGAAGCGGGCGCTGATCTGGAAGCGGAGCTGACCCCCTTCAACCTGAACATCGAAAAGGCCAACGAAAAGCTGGATTTGACCGGGTGGAAGTACGAAGCTGACGGCGTCACCCCCTTTGATGCCTCCAAGGCCGTTGCCGACGGCAGCTACCTGCGCCACAACGACAAGAAGGAGCCCTTGGTGATCCACCACCTTGGCACCACCGAGAACAAGGTGACCGACGTCATCGAGATTCAGTACACCGCCAACGCGCCTCTGGCCGGCGTGAAGTTTGAAGTGACCAAGTCCGACTTCAACGCGCTGCTGGAAAACTACTACTACGGCTACGAGAAGGGTCCGGACCGTTACTACAACACCTTCAACCTTGCCGTTACCTTTGGCCAGCCCTTTGACCCCTACTTCTCCTCCTGGCACTCCGACTTCGTTGGCAGCTGGGAGAACTCCAACCAGCTGGCGGATGAGGAGCTGGATAGCTACATCATGGAAATGCGCTCTTTGGAGCCCAGCCAGAAGGAAGAATTTGTGAACGCCTGGCTGAAGTATGAAAAGCGCTGGCAGGAGCTGCTTCCCCAGATCCCCCTGTACTCCAACCAGTACTTCGACATCATGGGCAGCAATGTGGAAGGCTTTAACACCACGCCCTTTGCCACTTGGGACGCCATCATCTGCGGCGTAACCAAGACTGCCAACTAATCCAATCAGGTTTTCACGGCTGAGGGAGGAAGAGGCGTTTCTTCCTCCCTCTTGTGATTTCATGCGGGGGGAAGTAGCCATATGTTGAAGTACATCATCAAACGGATCCTGATCCTTATTCCCGTATTCATCTGCATTACGATCATTTTGTTCTCGATCGCGAAAATCATGCCCGGGGATCCGGTGAAGGCGATGCTTCCCACAAACCTCAAGAAAGACCAGTATCTGGCGGCCTATAACGCCATGTACCTGAAGCTGGGCCTTGACAAGTCCCTGCCCGAGCAGTACTGGGCCTGGCTCACGAATATGTTCCAGGGGGAGTTCGGCTGGTCCAGCATGAACAACCGCCCCGTTGCGGACGTGGTGGTGGAACCCATCCGCAACACTGTGATTTTGAATTTTGGCGTGATCCTCCTTGAACTGCTGATCTCCATTCCCATCGGAATCTGGTGCGCGGTCAAGCGAAGATCCGTTTTTGATAATTTTTGGCAGGTGTTTTCCCTTATCACCTGGTCCATGCCCTCCTTTTTCATCGCCCTGTCCCTCATCTTTATTTTCGCGGTGCAGCTGGGATGGCTGCCCTTTGGCGGCATGCCCAACAGCGCGCTGTTGTCGGGTGGAGCCTATATTGCCGCCTGGCTCCGGCATTTGTTGCTGC
>JARKQO010000018.1 GCA_029974855.1 Eubacteriales bacterium | reverse complement strand
GGCCGGGTCTGCGGTGGCGACTGCCAGGCGGTTCCCCCGTTTGAACAAGGGAATGATGCGGTGGGTGCGGATCAGCTTGGGATCAACAGCGCCCTTGGGGACGTGGGCTTCTTCGAAGGCGGACAGGTCGAACAGGGGGGCGCCGAAGGTTTCCGAGGCAAACTGGGCCAGTTCGATGGCGGGAATCTTGTTGTTGTTGACCAGTTCTTCAGGAAACGAGGTCTTGTTGTTGAGAGACTGGGTCAGCAGTTGCTCCGCATCGTTTTCCTTCAACCGGCCTCCCTGAACCAGGGCGCGCGCCAAAGCACTCAGATTTGATGTGGAAGCAGCAACCATGACGAAGGAAATAAATGCGTATTAAATGAATGGGGATGATGCAACGAGCTCAAGGCTTTGTAAAGCTTGGGGGCTGGATGCATCCTGGAGGTGCTGATTTTTGGCAATGTTTTCAAGGGCGGGAGAGGCGCTGGATTCTTGCTGTTTTTACGCTCCTGTCCTGAGTCTGGATGATTTCCACGGCTATTCCATGCAACTTGAAGCTCACCCCGGCTTCGGGAATGTCTTCGAAATGCTCCAGAATCAGACCGTTCAGGGTCTTGGGGCCGTCCAGGGGAAAATGCAGATCAAGCTTCCGGTTCAGGTCCCGTAGCGGTGTACTTCCTTCGACCATGATGCAACCTTCGTCGTCCCAGGTCAGTTCATGGGGGGCGCCGGCCACGGAACTGCTGAATTCACCGACAATTTCCTCGATGATGTCTTCCAGGGTCAGCAGGCCAAGAATTTCTCCATACTCGTCCACGACAAATCCCAGACGTTGCCGGTTTTCCTGGAAAAAACCCAGTTGCGCGAACAGGGGCGTTCCGGCGGGAATGTAGTAGGGGGGCAAAAGTTGTTGCCGCAGCTCTTTTTCAGAGAAATCCAGGTCGTGGAGATGGGGCATGACCCGTCGGATGGGGAGCACACCCAGCAACTGATCCAGGGATTCCCGGCAGACGGGCAGCCGCAGGTGCTGGCTGGTGGCGATGCGGTTCTGCAGTTCTTCCCGGGGGGCATCCAGATCCAGGATTTCGATGGCGCCCCTGGGGGTCATGACATCCTCCACGGCAATCTTGCCCAGATCAAAGAGGTTGACCAGGATGGTGCTGTGGGTGGGCGGAATGAGCTCCCGGCTCTCCATCACCAGGGTGCGCAGCTCTTCCGGCGTCAGCTTGGGGGCCTCGGCTGTGGCATGTCGGGAGAGTCTCAGGAGACGCAGCAGGGCGCCGACGAACAGATTAACGAACCAGATGGCCGGGTAAAAAATCCGGATCAGTGGGGTGAAGATGTAGCCCAGTACCTGGCTGATCCGGTCAGCATGGGTGGCACCGATGATTTTCGGCGTGATTTCCGAGAACACCAGGATGGCAAAGGTGACCAGCAGGGTCGCCATGCCCAGTATCCACTTGTCGTTGCCGAACAATTCGATGGTGATCAGGCTGACCAGGGTGGCGGCGCCGGTGTTTACCAGGTTGTTTCCCAGCAGGATCACCCCCAGCAGCCTGTCGGTCTGGGCCAGCAGGGCCAGGGCAAGTTTCGCACCCAGGTGTCCCTGCTGGGCCCGGTGGCGCAATTTGTAGCGGTTGGCGGCCATCATGGCGGTTTCGCTGAGCGAAAAGAAGGCCGACAGGGCCAGCAGGATGACCAGGATGGTGACCAGCACCGAAAGGGGAATCTGTTCCAAGGGGAGGGATGGGAAGCCGGGACCCGGGTACTATGGGGAGGCCCCGGGGGGCTGTCAAGGACGGTGCAGCAGCACCTCGATCACGAAGCGGCTGCCCACATAGGCCAGCAGCAGCACGGCAAAGCCGGCCAGGGTCCAGCGCAGGGCCATGCGGCCGCGCCAGCCGTAGATATGCCGCCCGCCCAGGAGGATGGCGAAGATGATCCAGGAGGCGATGGCGAAGAAGGTCTTGTGGTCAAAAGGCAGGGCCTTGCCGAACAGCAGGTCGGAATAGAAGAGGCCGCTGCCCAGGGCCAGGGTCAGGAGCACGAAGGCAATGGTCAGCATGCGGAACAGCAGGGATTCCATGGCCAGCAGGGGGGGCATGCTGGCCATGCGTCGGGAAAGCTGCCGCTGGTGCAGGCGCCGCTCGGCAAAGCCCATGAAAACCGCGTGGGCGGCCGCCAGGGTGAACAGGCTGTAAGCCAGCATGGCGGAGAGGAAGTGCACCCGGAAACCCAGGGCCTGGGCATGGGTGATCGTGTGGGTTTGGGAGAACAGCAGGGGCAGCAGGCTTGCCAGGACGCCGGTCAGCAGGACCATGGGCTGCAGGCCATCCATGCGGACCCGGAAACTCTCCAGCCAGTAGATCAGGACCGCGAGCCAGACCATGAGGCTGAAGGCCAGGCTGAAAGAGAACTGCATGCCGTCATCGTTGAAGAGGGCAAGTTTCAGGCCGACGGCATGGAGCAGCAAGGTGGTGCCGATGGCCAGCTTTTCCCAGGCCGGGGCGTCCAGGCCAGTGGGAGATGAGGGGAGGGATTCCGACCAGCGGGTGAGCCAGAAGTGGCGGCCGAGCACCAGATAGAGAAAGCCTGCCAGACCAAGAGGGATGAGCTGATTTACAATAGTCGCCATTCCAAAATTCTACTCGAAGCCCATTTGCCATGCTTGACAACCTGACCCAGCGCCTTGCGAAAGTGATGAAGACCCTCCGTGGGGAGGCCCGTCTGACGGAGGAGAACATCGCCGATGCCTTGCGCGAAGTGCGCATGGCCCTGCTGGAGGCCGACGTGGCCCTGCCGGTGGTGAAAGAGTTCATCGCGGCCGTGAAGGAAAAGGCACTGGGCGAGGAGGTGATCGCTTCCCTGACTCCAGGTCAGGCCCTGGTGGGGGTGGTGCATGGGGAGCTGACCCGGCTCATGGGGGCGGCTCATGAAGGCCTGAATCTGGCCACCCAGCCTCCCGCCGTCGTGCTGATGGCGGGGCTGCAAGGGGCGGGCAAGACCACCAC
>JARKQO010000006.1 GCA_029974855.1 Eubacteriales bacterium | reverse complement strand
TCTGCATCACCCACTATGCCAAATCCCCCATCACCCACCACGCGGACATCGTGCTGCTTTCGGGCCATAACGAAAGCCCCCTCCAGGGGGGCGCGCTATCCACCAAAATCGCCCAGCTGTTTGTGCTGGATGTGCTGTATGCGGTGATCGTGAAAAACGACCGGCAGACCGTGGAGGCCAACAAGGCCCGGACCGCCGCCGCGGTGGCTTCCAAGCTGTATTAAAGGGTTTTGGGGCCATGGGAAAGGGGCCGTAGCAAAACGAAAAAAGCTACAGCCCCTTTCCCATGATCCGCTTTATAGCCCTTCCTCCCTGTTCCACAAATACTGCCAGGGGGTGTCGTCCGGCAAGGAGCCGAATTCGCTCCGGTCATAGGTGGCCAGCACCTTGCCCTATTGAATCCGCACCAGCCGGTCCGCCAAGGACAGGGTATCCGCCAGGTTCACGGCCAAAATTACCACGGCGATCCCCTTGCCCAGCAGCTTTTCAATCAGCTGCCAGATGTGCATGCGCTGCTCCACGTCCGCCTGCATGAAGGGCTGCACGCAGATGGCCACCCTGGGCCGCTGCAGCAGCACCCGGGCGTAGATCAGGTCGTATTTCTGCAGCAAGGTCAAATCCTCCACCGGCTGGTCGAACACGTTTTTCCCCAGCCAGGGCTCGTATTCCCGCCGCACCCCCCGGCGGGCCTGGAGGCTGGCCCAGATCCGGGGCAGCCGCTCGTCCATGGTGAAGCAGAGATTATCCATATAGCTGAGCTCCGGAAAGAGCATGGTTCTGGCGGCCAGCCGCTGCACCACCGCCACCTCCCGGCTGCCCTTGGCCGGGTAGGGCGCTCCCCCCACCCAAATCTCCCCGCTTTCCGCCACACCGCCCCCGGTGAGGGCGGCGATGAGATCGTGGAACATGTGGTTCTCCAAGTCCTGTACCACCACGCATTCCCCCACCCCCACGGCCAGGCTGAGCCCCTGGATCATGCCCAGGCGCAGGCTGCGGATCTCCAGGGCCGGGACCTTGCCGGGGTCGGGCCTGGGCCTGCCCCCCTGGGACAGCACCAGCCGCTCGTAGCTTTCCACGCTGAAGCAGTGGATCTGGCTGGGGGTGGTGTCCTTGGTGGAGACGATCTTGCTGATCTGGCCGTGGATCATCAAAGCGGCCCGGCTGCACAGGGCCCGGACCTCCTCGTAATGGCGGCTGATGTAGAGAAAGGAAATCCCCTCCGCCGCGTAGTGCCTGAGCACGCTGTGGAGCTTGCTGAGCTCCGCGTCGCTGACGATGGTCCCGGCATCGTTGAGAATAATCAACCGGCATCCCGCCACCACGGCCTAGACGATCTCCACCCTGAACCGCTCCAGGGTGGTCAAATCCCCGGCCCGGGTATCGGCGGAAATGTCCATGTCAATTTCCCGCAAAAAGGGCTCCAGCAGACGGTTTAGCAGGCCCCGGTGGATCACCCGCTTCTGGAAGCCCTTGCGCAGCACAAACACGTTGTCCACCACGGTCAAATCGTCCGCCAGGCCGCTGCGGCCCTCGATGACAGCGATGCGGTTATAGCTGTGGTCCGGGTGCAGCCAGTGGTTCACCAGCTTTTCCCGGTAGTACACATACCCGTAGTGAAGGGGCAGGTTTTGCCGCAGCAGGCGCAGCAGCGTATCAAGGCCGATGCCGTTCACCGGAATCAGCCCCATGATCTCCCCGGCGAAGATGTTCAGGTTGAAATGGTTCAGCTCCGTCACGCCCTGCTCCAGGGCTGTGACCCGGTCCAGGCGCAAAACCTCCTCCTTCACCGCAGCACCTCCCGGTTGGCAATGTCCCGATCGCTGGCGATGAGGGGCAAGGTGATCTCCACATCCGTGCCCATCCCCTCCATGGAGTACACATGCAAGCCGTATTCCTCCCCAAAGAGCAGGTGGATGCGGTTGTTCACGTTCATCAGGGCCAGACCGCCCTTGCTGCCGTCCCGTTCATCCTGGAAGGCCTGGCCGCTCTTGCCCAGCCGCTCGTTCAGCCGGGCCAGGGTGGCCTCGTCCATGCCCACTCCGTCGTCGGAGATGCGGATCAGCAGCCGCTGCCGGGTGCTTTCCAGATGGATCAGCAGGTGCCCCACCCCGATTTTGAACTCCGTGCCATGGATGATGCTGTTTTCCAAAATCGGCTGCAAGGTCAGCTTGGGCAGCCGGCAGGCGTAGATCTCCTCCCGGTCCTCCTCCGGGCACTCCACCCGCAGCTGGAGCCGGGCCCCAAAGCGGTATTGCTGAATGCGGAAGTAGGTTTCGCAGTTTTGCAGCTCCTCCTCCACGGACACCAGGTTTTCCACCTTGCTGATGGTGTAGCGGAAAAACACCGCCAAAGCCTCGGTCATCTCCGCCACGCTGGTGAGGCCTCCCATCAGGGCTTCGCTGCGGATGCTCTCCAGGGTATTGTACAAAAAATGCGGGTTGATCTGATTTTGAAGGGTCCGGTACTGGGCCTGCCGCTTGCTGAGCTTCAGCAGGTAGGGGGCGTTCAGC
This sequence comes from Eubacteriales bacterium, assembly GCA_029974855.1. The sequence goes on along the minus strand of JARKQO010000006.1, from coordinate 4,404 downwards.
TCGTCGTGCATGCGCCCCAGCAGCCGCTCGCTGATAGGGGACAGGGCCACGTCCCCGGCCCGGTGAAAGGCGGAGATGGTATAGCCCTCCAAAAACAGCCGGATCATCCTTTCCATCCGCTCATAGGGCCGCATAAACCAGCCGTACAGCGCCCCGCCCAAGGCCGCCAGCATGGCCACGGCCACCAAGGCGGGCCACAGGGGCGCGCCCCGGGAAAGGGCCGCCCCATAGGCCCCCAGCAAAAAAAGCATCACGGCGCAAAGGCCCAGCCCTATAATTTGGCCCGGTTGCTCAAAAACCGAAGGGGGCTTTGCTTTTTCATGCGGCCCCTCCTTCTCAGCCGTACAGCTTGCGGAATTCCCCGGGGGTCAGCCCCGTCTCCGCCTTAAAGGTATGGGTAAAGTGCTTGATATCCGCATAGCCTACCCGCTTGCACACCTCCGCCACGCTCATGCGGGTCTCCCGCAGCAGGCAGCGGGCCTCCTGGATGCGCACCCGGGTCAGGTATTTGCTGAACCCCTCGCCGGTTTCCCGCTTGAAGAGGGTGCTGAAATAGCTGGGGCTGAAGCCGATGGCCTCGCTGACCTCCTCCAAAGTGATGGGCTGGGAAAAATGCTTCTGGATGTATTGCTTCGCCAGGCGGATGGGCTGACCGGCCTGGTTGCGCTGCTTTTCCAGGGCCGCCGCCAGCAGGCTTTGCTGCAGCCTTTCCAGGGCCCCGAACAGCTCCCGGACCGTGGAGCACTGGCCGCAGCGGTGGTCAAACTCCGCCAGCACCCGCTCCCGGTTCTCCACCCCCAGGCGGGTGACGAACAGAATGCCCGCGTCCCGCAGCAGCCCCTCCAGCTCCCCGCCCCGGATGTTGGGCACGGCGGCCGCGGCTTCCTCCAGCTGGGCCAGGGCGCTTTGTGCCTCCTCCTGGCTCAGCACGTCAATGGCGTGGTCGATGGCCTGGGCGTATTTGGACAGGGCCTGGGTATCCTGAAACGCCGAGGGGGTGACGCTGCCCTCCAGCAGCCTTCCCGTTCCTTCCGTAAGCCGCTCCGCCGCGACCCCCAAAGCAGACGTCAAGGACTCCGGCATGGCTCCGGCGCAGCTCACGGGCTGGCCCAAAGCCATGGAGAACACCACGGGCCCAAACAGGCTGTTAAGGGCCACCAGCTGGTTGAGCCCCTCCCGCAGCTTTCCCCGGACCAGCTCCCGGGCCTCCCCCTCATAGCGTAGCACCCCGTACACCGCCGCGCCCCGGCCCCCCAGCACCAAATCCCCGCACAGGGGCAGCAGCAACGGGCGGAACACGTCCGCCGCCTTGTTGCGGACGATCTCCAAGGAGGGCTCCTGGAACTGGTCCACATCATAGTCCATTTTCAGCAAAAATACCTGGTAGGTGTCTCCGAAGCCCTGGAAGCGGTAGCTCTGCTCCAGCTCCTCCTGGCCACGGGCGTGGTAGCGCCCGTCCAGCAGGTCCGGAATCAGGCTGGCCCTGAGCCGTTCCCCTTCCTCCTTGCCGCTTATCAGCAGGCTTTCCCGGTCGCTTTCCTCCCGCCTGCGGGCCAGGCAGCGGCGGCGCATCTTCTCCAGCGTGTTGTTCAGGGCCTGCTGGTTGATGGGCTTCAGCAGGTATTCCCCCACCCCGTAGCCAATAGCGGTCTGGGCATAATCGAACTGGGCGTAGCCGCTAATGATGATGACCTCCAGGGCCGGGGCCATGGCCTTGGCCCTGCTGATGAGCTCCAGGCCGCCGCAGCCGGGCATGCGGATATCGGTAATCAGAATGGCAGGGGAAAAGCGCTCGATCATCTCCAGCGCTTCCAGGCCGTTGCTGGCGGCCCCCACCACCTCCATGCCCAGGCGCTTCCAATCCGCCAGGGCCTGAATCAGCTTGCAAATCCATTCCTCATCATCCGCAATGACTACCCGAAGCATGACTGGCCCTCCCTTCTCCGCTTTGCGTTGGGCGGCTATGTCCCTTGTTCCCCTGCCTCTGGGGTTAGTATAGCACAGGCCGGGGCCCGGTTTCAAGAAAACGGGCCCCGGAGGGAGACGCGGCAATCCCCCCGGGGCCCCCCTTGCAAATGGGTTCTGGTTGCTCTGGCGCTTACTCGCCGGCCTTCAGCACGCTGACGCCGGTGTCGGTGACAGCGCCGCCCAGGCTCTCGCCGCCAATGGCGGCCACGGCGGCCTTCACGCCCTCATAGCCCATCACGTCGGGGTTCTGGGCCATGGTGGCCAGCAGGTAGCCGTCCTCGATCAGGCCCAGGATCGCGTCGGACTTGTCAAAGCCCACGCCGACGATCTTGGCCCCGGAGGCCTTGATGGCATTGCCCGCGCCGGTGGTGGAGCCTTCGTTGGCACCGAAGATGCCCACCACGCCCTGGGTGATGTAGTTCTCGGCAATGGTCTGGGACTTGGCCGCGTCGCCCTCGCCGTACTGGGTCTCCAGGATGGTGAAGGCGCTGCCTTCAAAGGCGGCACGGAAGCCCTTTTCCCGCTGCACGCAGGAATCGGTGGCGGCGTTCACGTTGATGATGCCCACGGAGCCCTCGGTGATGCCCGCGTCGGCCAGGGCCTTCAGCAGCTCTTGGCCAGCGGTGAAGCCGGCGGCCTCATTGTTGGTGGAGAAGGTGGCCTCGGCTTCCACCACGGCGGGAGAGTCCACATAGACGATCTTCACGCCGGCGGCCTTGGCTTCTTCCAGAGAGCCGGAGATGGCGTCGGGGCCGTTGGCGGCCACCACGATGGCCTTGGCGCCCTTGGAAACGGCGTTGTTCACGCACTCGATCTGCTGGGCGTCATCCTTGACGTTGGGGGACATAAAGTCCACGGTCACGCCGAGCTCGGCGGCGGCCTTCTGGGCCCCTTCGTTCAGGGTGATCCAGTGCTGGTCAATGGAGTCCATGGTGATCAGGGCGATGAGCGTGTCCTCCGCCATAGCGGTACCGATCAGGCTCAGCGCAAGGCACAGTGCACAGGCAATCGCGAATACCTTTTTCATGGGGTTCCCTCCTGAGTGATTTATTTTATAAGCGTATGGCTACGCCTATAATGCGACATCCTGCTCCCGCTTGCGGGGGGAGATGCGGCGCTTCTCCAGCGCGCCCCGGCGCACCACCACGTCCAGCAGCACCGAGAATACCACGATCACGCCGATGGCAATGCGCTGGATGCCCACCTGGGCCCCGATCATGTTCAGGCCGTTTTCCAGGGTCTGCCACACCGCCGCACCCATGAAGGTACCCAGCAGCAGCCCGGTGCCCCCCAAGGGGGAAATACCGCCGATGACTCCGGCGGCCACGCCGTACATCTCATACGTGTTGCCAGCCTCCATGTTGCCCATGCTGGCCTGGGCGCAGAGGATCAGCCCCACCATGAAGGTGCAGAAGGCCGATACCAGGTAGGCCTTGGTGGTGGTAGCGAACACGTTCACCCCGGAGAGCTTGGCCGCCTCCACATTGGACCCGATGGCATAGATATGACGGCCCATACGGGTCTTGGAAAGGAGGAAGAAGAAAATGGCAAAGACGATCAAAGAGATCCAGAAGGTGTTGTAGGGCCACCAGGGATGGTCGATGATCTTGCCGTAGTAAAACAGGTTTTCAAAGGCCTTGCCCATGGGCTTGCCGATGCCCGAGGCGATGGCGTCGGTGTTGCGGTTGTTGTTCACCATGTAGGCAATGCCCCTGGCGCAGAACATGGTGCCCAAGGTGGCGATGAAGGGGGGCAGCTTGCACTTGCCCACCAAAAAGCCGTTCACCAGGCCGATGGCCAGGCAGCAGGCCAAGGTCACCAGGGCGGCCAGCACAGGATGCACCCCGTGGATCATCAGCGTGGCGGAGATCATAGCGCTCATGCCCACCATGGAGCCGATGGACAGATCGATGTTGCCCGTGATGAGCAAGTAGCTCTGGCCGATGCCGATGAGCAAATACTTGGACATGGACCGCAGCAGGTTCATGTTGTTGGTGGCGGAAAACACCGCGGGCTGCCTGAGGCCAAAGCCCACATAGATCACACAGAGCGCCGCCAGGGCGATCATGGCGGAGGCCATGCCCCGGATGGCAAAAAAGCGGCGAAGGGGAGACTGTCTGCTATGCTCCATGTTGCTTCCTCCTCATGGGTTCGCGGCGGCGAGCTTCTGTTCAAACCGGGTGGCCAATGTGAGAATCTTCTCCTGGGTGGCCTCCTGCCGGGTGAGCTCCCCGGTGACCCGCCCGTCGCACATGACGATGATCCGGTCCGCGAAGCCCATGACCTCCGACATTTCCGAGGAAACGAACATCACGGCGATGCCCTGCTGCTTCAGCTGGTTCATCAGGTGGTAAATCTCCACCTTGGCGGCCACGTCGATGCCACGGGTGGGCTCGTCAAACATCACCACCCTGGATTTGCGGGCCAGCCATTTGC
>JARKQO010000238.1 GCA_029974855.1 Eubacteriales bacterium | reverse complement strand
CACAGGGCAAGGCCGGCCCGCATCAGCATGGCGGCCGGATCCAGGGTGCTTTCCCCGATGGCGGCGACAAGGCTCATCGACAGGCCGATCAGCGTGCCCATGACCCCAAAGAGCAATGCCATCAGGTATTTGGACTGCACGATGGTCCTTCGGGATACGGGCATGGTCAGGGCATAGGGGAGCCATTTTGCCTGCTCGTCATAGGCAAAGCAGGTAAGGGACAGCATCCCGGCAATGAAGGTTGCGATCAGGCCAAAGTCCGCGTGAAAAAATGTGCCCATGGCCAGATACAGGATGAGCAGGATCAGGAAAATACGGCCCGTTTTCTTCAGCACCAGCAAATCCTTCAGCACAAGACCCTTCATAGCTTCTCCCCCCTGATATAAAAGAGCATGATCTCCTCCGTGGTGGCGGGCCGGATCATCAGGTCCGGATACCGGGCGGCATAGTAGGGGCGATCCTCCACCAGGGCCTCGACGTCAAAGGCGCTCTTGCGGACCCGCAGCATGCGGCCCTTGTCCAGCGCGTCAAAGGCCTTGGCGCCGCACTGGAGCAAGCCCATCTTTTCGGACAATTCCTCCCGGCTCCTGCTGAAGATCATCCGGCCCTGGTGCAGGAAGGTGACGCTGTCGGCGATCTTGTCCAGATCGCCGGTGATGTGGCTGGACAGCAGGATGGCGTGGTCCTCCGCCTGCATGAACTCCAGGAACAGGTCCAGCATCTCCTCGCGCACCACCGGGTCCAGCCCGCTGGTGGGTTCGTCCAGGATCAGCAGCCTGGGATGATGCGCCATGGCCGCGACAATGGCGGCCTTGCGCCGCATGCCGGTGGAAAACTCTTTAAAGACCTTTTGCTTGGGCAGGGAAAAGCGCTTGCACAGCGTTTCGAAAAGGCCGTCGTCCCAGGAAGCGTAGATGCCTTTCAGGACCTTGTGGAGATCGGAGAGCGCCAGGGTATCATGAAACTGTCCCTCTGCCAGTACGACGCCGATCTGCTCCTTGACGGCCTTTTCATGGGTTGCCAGGGACTGTCCCAGCAGCCGTACTTCCCCCGCGTCCCTGCGGATGATCTCCAGCATCGCCGTGATGGGGGTGGTTATCCCGGCGCCGTTTTCCCCAACAACGCCCATCACCTGGCCCCAGGGCAGGGTGAAGGAAATGTCCTGCAACGAAAAGTCCGGATACCGCTTGCCAAGCCCTTGAAGTTCGATGGCATGGGTCATGATCATTCTCCTTTATAAAGCGTTTCCAAGGCTTGCGTCAGCTCTTTCAGGGGAACGCCGGCCTCCCGCGCCGCGTCGATGGCCGCCTGCAGATGCCGGTCAATCTGCCGCAGCTTTTCCTCCCGCAGAAAGTCCACGTTCTTGTCCGCCACAAAGGTGCCCTTCCCCATGACGGTCGCGACGAACCCCTCGCGCTCCAAGTCGGTATAGGCGCGCTTGGTGGTGATGACGCTGATGCGAAGCTCCTTGGCCAAAAACCGCATACTGGGCAGCAGATCCCCCGGGGAAAGCGCGCCGCTCAGGATAAGGCCCTT
>JARKQO010000531.1 GCA_029974855.1 Eubacteriales bacterium | reverse complement strand
GGAATCAGCGGTTTGATGGTCTGCAGTCCCGGATGGAGGGTGGGCTTGGGCGTTGGCGTGGGGGCCGCGGTCGTCAGGTCGGGCAGGTTGAACCCCGAAACCAGCGGCTTGACGGTCTGAAGTCCCGGATGGAGGGTGGGCTTGGGCGTCGGCGTGGGGGCCGCGGTCGTCAGGTCGGGCAGCTTGAACCCTGAAACCAGCGGCCTAACGGTCTGCAGTCCCGGCCAGATTGTGTTCTTGGGGGTTGGCGTGGAAAGCGGGGTCGGGGCGATCGTGGGCACCAGGCCCGGCGGCAGCGTCTGGCCGTCCTCCAGGCCCACCGCAATGCCCGGGTTGGGTTTGGCGTCCGACCGGAACAGCAGCCTCTGGTCCTCCACGGAGGCCTTGCCGTCCACCTGCAGGCCGTTGGCCTTCTCAAACAGCCGCATGGCATTGTAGGTGCCGCTCCCATATTGCGGGTCAATGGCCTTTGCGTAATAGTTCAGCTGCGCCAGCCTCGTCTGGAGGAACACCACCTCATAGCCCCGGTCCCCCTTTTGCAGCTCCACATAGGGATAGCATTCCGCCTCCCGCATCAGGGCGATGACCTGGTCCCATACCGCCAGCAGCTGCTCCGGGGTATAGGTGACCTGGGCATCATCGGCCGAGCCCTGCGGCACGGCCAAGACAACAAACAACAAGACCCCCAGGAAAAGAACGGACGCGATCCTTTTCATAGCCTGTTGCCTCCATTTTTATGCGGTTGTCGTCGGGTGCGTGGATCGGACGTGTCAAGAAGTCGGCTTCATTGTATCACGGGCGCAGGGCGCAGGCAAGATTGCCCGCCCTGCGCCCGTAAATTTGATTGCTCCCTTCCGGCTTTTCACTTGGGGATGATGGGCGTTTTGTACAGCTTGCCTTTAAAGAAAAATATGTTGTTTTCCGTGGCCTTTGTAACATAGGAGAAGAACACGGTGCCGTCCTTGCCGATCCGCAGCCGGTAGGGGAAGGCGGTGGACAGGTTCAGTTTATGGGTGCCCGTGATTTTGCCGTCCTTATCGGTGATCGTGATCGT
>JARKQO010000505.1 GCA_029974855.1 Eubacteriales bacterium | reverse complement strand
CTCTTGTCCGAAAAAGCCAGGGCCGCCAGCATGGCGCAGACGGGGTAGAGAATCAGGCTGATGTAGTCCAGCACCGGCAGCATGATTTCCAGCAGATATCCGATGGTGAGGGCCATGAAAAACGTGTATTTGCGCCCCAGGCCCACGGTGGCCACCGCCACCAAGGCCAAAGCCAGGTTGGGGGCCACGTCCCAAAGGGAAATGTGGACTGCCACGGTGGACTGCATCAGGTAGGCCAGCAATGTCAGCGCGGCCACCTTCAAAAGCTTGGTGATCACCTTTCTTTTATTCCTCCTCCTCCACGGAAATGTCCAAAGGCTCGGGGGTGGGGGTGGGGGTGGCGGTGGGCACCAAGGTGTAGCCGGAGGATTGGTTGGTCTGGGCGCCTGCGGGAACCTGGTATTCCAGGCTGTTGCCGCCTCCCGGCGGCAAGGTGGGGCCGGGGGAGGCCAAAGGTCCGCCCGGGCCGGTGACGGAAGGAGAGGGCTCCGGAGAGGGGGTGGGGGTGGGCGCCAGCTGGTAGAAGTCGTTACCGATCTTGATGGTGGGGATGGGCAGCGCCGTATCCAGGGGGGTGAAGGTCAAATCCTGCCTGTCGGCCCCCGCCTGCTCCTGAACCGCTTCGGCGTCGGGCTTGTAGCGCAGCACGATCACATACTCGATGTGCTCAAAATCCGCCTGGGGCTCCACCACGATGTACTGCTTGTTGCTCTCCATGCCCCGGGTGCTCTCCCGCACGGTGCCGATGGGGATTCCCTTGGGAAAGGACATCTCGATGCCGGAGGTTACCACCAGGTCCCCAGGCCTGGGCAGGTGGTCCTCGGGCAGGTAGTACATGCGGCACATGGCCCGGCCGTCAATGCCCAGGGTACCCCGTATCGTTCCCTGGTCCCGGCGGGAGCCGGAGATCAAGGCCGCGATGCTGGCCTCGCTGTCGATGATGGTTCTCACAGCGCTCTTGGTGGGGGAAACGTCGTAGGTGTAGCCCACCAAAGCACCCCCCATGGTGACGGCCATGAAGTTCTCAATGCCGTCGTTGCTGCCCTTGTTGATAGTGAAGCTGGAGAAATAATTGCCCGAATCCCGGCCGATCACCGTGCACACCAGCGGGTTCATGCTCTCGTTGATGGACACCTCTTTGTAGAGGTCTTCGTACACCGACAGCTTCTCCTGCAAGGCCGCCGCCAGCATGGCCTGGTACACCAGCTGCTCGTTCTCCTGCTTCAGGTTGTTGTATTCCAATTCGATGGTGGAGCGGAGCTTTAAGCGGTACAGGTAGTTCACCACCCCGTCCACCAGCGAGGAAAAGCCGCTCTGGATAGGGGTCAGCACCCCGGCCACCGCGTCGGAGGGGGTGTTGAGGGCATCGTTGCCCATGATGATGGCCAGCAGGTGGGAACCGGCAAGCCCCAGCAAAATCACGGCAACGCCGATCAACAGGACGCGCCGCAGGACCCGCCTGCCCGTGCTGTCCGTGCTTTTGCGCCGCTCTGTTTTGGGAACCTTTAGCCTCATGCTGAACCCCCTGTAGTTCATTGGCCCCTGCCCGGGCGGCGGACTCAGCTTTGCTTGAGGAAGCTGGTTCTGCCCAGGTGATGGAGCAGGTCGAAGTTTTCGATGATGTTGCCCAGCCCCAGGGCCGCGCAGTCCATGGGCTCCTTGGCCAGCAGCACCGGGATGCCCAGCTCGCTGGCGATGAGCTGGTCCATGCCGTAGAGCAAGGAGCCGCCCCCTGTGAGGTAGATGCCGTTGTGCATCACGTCCGCCGCCAGCTCCGGGGGGGTGCGCTCCAGCACCCACTTGATGGCGCTTAGAATGGCCAGGCAGGGCTCCCGGATGGCCTGGTAGATCTGGGTGGAGGTGATCTCCGTGGTCTGGGGCAGGTTGGTAACGATGTCCCGGCCCCGGATCCGGGCCCGGCGCTCCTCCCGGATGGGAAGGGCCGCCCCCAGGTCCAGCTTGACCTCCTCGGCGGTGCGGTCCCCGATGAGGATGTTGAACTCCCGCTTGATGAAGTTGATGATGGCCTCGTCCATCTTCACGCCGCCCACCCGGATGGAGTGGCTGATGACCACGCCTCCCAAGGAGATCACCGCCACGTCGGTGGTGCCGCCGCCGATGTCCACCACCATGCAGCCGTTGGGGTCAAACACCGGCAGGCCGCTGCCCAAAGCGGCGGCAAAGGGCTTTTCCACCAAAAACACCTTGCGGGAACCGGCGTACTTGGCCGCCTCGCTCACAGCCCTGCGCTCGATGGGGGAGATGGAGCAGGGGTAGGTCAAAAACAGCCGGGGTTTTACCAAGTAGCTGGAGCCGATGGACTTGCGGGTGAAGTACTGGATCAGAATCTCCGTCATGTCAAAATCGGTGATCACGCCCTCCCGCATGGGGCGCACCGCCATGACGCCGTCCGTGGTGCGGCCCAGCATGATCTTGGCGTCGTCCCCCACGGCCCGGACCTTGCGCTCATTGCTGCTCTCCACCACCACGATGGTGGGCTCGCTGATCATGATGCCCTTATGCTTGACATAGACCAAGGTATTGCTGGTGCCCAAATCAACGCCCAGATCCAGTGCCACAAAGCCCATAGCTACACATCCGTTTCCGTATTGTTAGTCTGCCGAAGCACCCGGGACCAGGGGCAAGGGCAGCCCAGCGGCCCGGAGCATCTCCCCCACCAAGGCCAGGGGAAGCCCCACCACATTGCTGGGGCTTCCGTCAATGCGGGAGATGAAAATGCCGCTGACGCCCTGGATGGCGTAGGCCCCCGCCTTGTCCATGGGCTCGCCGGTTTGCACGTACCGGGCGATCATGTCCTCATCCAAGGGGATGAACTCCACCCGGGTGGCTTCCACCCGGGTATCCAGGTACCCTGCCGGGCCCCGGAGGCATACCCCTGTGTATACGTCGTGCCAGCGGCCGGACAAAAGCCGCAGCATGGCGGCGGCGTCCCGGGCGTCCCTAGGTTTCCCAAGGATCTGGTCCTCCACACATACCAATGTGTCCGCGGCCAGGACCCAGCGCCGGGGATACAGCTCCGCCACCTGGCCGCACTTGTCCCGGGCGATCTTTTGCACCTGCTCTTTGCCGCCCCCCAGGGCGTCCTCGGGGCCTTGGGCGGGGATCACCTCAAAGGGCAGGCCGAACAGGGATAGTAGCTCCCGCCTGCGGGGCGAGGCGGAGGCCAAAATCAGAGGCAGAGAATCCGGGATGGTCTGCAGCAAGAAGGCACCTCCATGAGGTTGTCCCGGTGGGGAAGAAAAGCCCCTCGGGCATGCCAGGAACAACTTATTATACCATAGAATCCTATTCTGGCAATGGAGCGGGTCGGGCTTGGGGAAGGGAGAGAGCGCCCGGAGGGCGCGGCAAGGGGCCTTCCCAAGGGGGCGGAGCGGATGACACCAAATTGTAACAAATTACCGGGGCGGCCCGGAACCTGGCTTTTGGCCCAGGCCTTGCCAGAGGGTGAGCAAGGATGGTACAATGCCTTGGATGCCTCTTTGGCAGCGGGTGCTTCCCAAAAGAAAAGGTCAATGCGAAGGAAGAAGCCGGGCCTAAGCAGGCGGAGGGGAGAAAGCGTTCATGAAGCATGTGGTCATCATCGGCGCGGGGCCTGCGGGCCTGACGGCGGCCTATGAGCTGTTGGCAAAGCAGGAGGGGTACCGGGTAACGGTGCTGGAAAAGAGCGGCGCCATCGGAGGAATTGCCAAAACGGTGCCCTACGCGGGAAACCGGATGGACATCGGCGGGCACCGCTTTTTCAGCAAGGACCCCCAGGTGATGCGCTGGTGGCAGGAGATGATGCCTCTGCAAGGAGCCCCCTCCTGGGACGACGCGAAGCTGGGCCGGGAGGTCAGGCTCACCCCGGGCGGCCCTGATCCAGAAAAAGAGGACCGGGTGATGCTGGCGCGCAACCGGGTCAGCCGCGTCTATTATCAGCGTCATTTTTTTGATTATCCCGTCAGCCTGAAATGGCAAACCCTGAAAACCATGGGCATTGGCACCACCCTTCAGGTGGGCTTTAGCTACCTGGGGGCGGTTCTGTTCAAAAAGCCCGAGACCTCCTTGGAGAACTTCTACATCAACAGCTTTGGCAGAAAGCTCTACAGTATGTTCTTTGAGGGCTACACCCAGAAGGTGTGGGGCCGCCACCCCAGGGACCTTTCGCCGGACTGGGGCGCCCAACGCACCAAGGGCCTGAGCATCCGGGGCATTTTGGCGGATATGCTCTCCAAAATTTTCATGAGCAAGGAAAAGCGGGCCAAAAAGGTGCAAACTTCCTTGATCGAGGAGTTCTACTACCCCAAGTTCGGCCCGGGCCAGCTGTGGGAAACCGTGGCCCGGGAGGTGGAGGCCCTGGGAGGCCGGGTACTGATGAACTGCGAGGTGGTGGGGGTCCAGACCGGGGAGGGGCGGATCACCGCACTGCGCTACCGGGACGGAGAGGGGGAAAAGACCCTGGAAGGGGATATCTTCTTTTCCTCCATGCCTGTGAAGGACCTGATGGAGGGGATGGACGCCGCGCCCCAGAAGATGCGGCATATCGCCTCGGGCCTGCCCTACCGGGATTTTGTCACCGTGGGCCTGCTGGTGGACCGGCTGAACCTGACCAATCAAACCCACCTGAAAACCTTGGGGAACATCGTACCGGACTGCTGGATTTATGTGCAGGATACCAATGTGAAAATGGGGCGCATCCAGATTTTCAACAACTGGTCCCCCTACATGGTGAAGGACCCGGAGCATACGGTGTGGATCGGCCTGGAGTATTTCTGCGACGAGGGGGACGAGTTCTGGAACCTGTCCGACGCCGACTGCGTGGAGCAGGCCATCGGAGAATTGATCACCATGGGCATCCTCTCCCACCGGGACCGGGTGCTGGACAGCCACAGGGAGCGGGTGCAAAAGGCCTACCCCGCCTACTTTGACACCTATGAGGAGATCAACGCCCTGGTGGATTTCCTGAACACCTTTGAGAACCTGTATTGCGTGGGCCGCAACGGCCAGCACCGCTACAACAACATGGACCATTCCATGGCCACCTCCTTTGAGGCGGTGAAGAACATCGTGCACGGCATCAAGTGCAAGGAAAACATCTGGAATGTGAATACCGAAAAGGCGTACCACGAGGAAAAGGACGCCGATCAGGAAAAATAAGGCGCAAAGGCCTTGCCTGCTAAGGAGGAAACCGGGATGAGATGCCAGCTCAGCATCACCCGCTGGGACGGGAAGAGAGCGGAAAAAGTGGTTTCGGAGGCGCTCTCCGCCCCGGATCAGGGGCAGGAGAACCAGGTGGTCAATCTGCATCCGGACTTTTCCTATCAGACCTTGGATGGATTCGGCGGCGCGCTGACGGAAGCGGCGGCGGCCACCTACGCCCAAATGCCCCCGCCCTTGCGGCAGGAGCTGCTGGAGGCTTATTACGGCAAGGAGGGCCTGGGGTATACCTTGGCCCGGATGACCGTGGACAGCTGTGATTTTGCCCTGGGAAACTACTCCGCCATGGAGGCGGACGGGGATATCTGGGGTTCAGGCTTTTCCCTGAAACGGGACCAGGAGGCCATTTTGCCCCTATACCAAGCCGCCTGCAAGGCCCTGGGCGCGCCCCTGGAGGCCATGCTCTCCCCCTGGAGCCCTCCCGCCTTCATGAAAACCAATGGGGAGAAGAACCATGGGGGCAGGCTGAAGCCGGAATACTATGAAAAATGGGCCCAATACCTGTGCCGCTACCTGAAGGAATACCGGGACAGGGGGGTCCGGGTGAAGCGGCTGAGCATCCAAAACGAGCCCGCGGCCACCCAGACCTGGGATTCCTGCTTGTACACCGCCCAGGAGGAGAAGCGCTTCCTGCGGGATTTTCTCCACCCGGCGCTGCAAGCCCACGGGCTGGCGGATGTGGAGGTGTATATCTGGGACCACAACAAGGAGCGGGCCCTGGAGCGGACCTTGGCTGTTTTGGATCAGGACACCGCACCCATGGTGGCCGGGGTGGCGCTGCATTGGTATTCCGGGGATCACATTGAGGCCCTGGGGATGATCCGGGAGCGCTATCCCCATTTGAAGCTGCTGTTCAGCGAGGCCTGCATCGAGTACAGCCGGGAGGACGCCGG
>JARKQO010000488.1 GCA_029974855.1 Eubacteriales bacterium | reverse complement strand
AGGTTCAGCGTGCCCCCGGAGGTGGAGACCCAAGCGCTCTTTGGGGCATCCTGGGGCTGGTCCGTGCCGGAATCCCCCTGGTTCCCCTCCCCTGGGGCCGCGCTTTCCTGGAAGGTGAGATAGGTGTTCATCACATAGCCCTGGTGGCCCCCGTAGGTGGTCTGGCTCCAATCCCCCATCTTCTTCATGATCTGGAGGGTGGTTCCCCTGGGAATCTGCGCCAGCACCGGGCTGCCCAGGAAGAGGTCCTGCCGTAGGTTCAGGGAGCCGGAAACGGTGGTCACCACGGCGTAGAGGGTAGGCTCTGGCTCCGGAGTGGTGGAGGGAGCGTCGGGGTCCTCCTCCTGATCGGGCTGGGTGGGCTCCTGAGTCTGTTCAAATTGCAGGAATACCGTCATCACATAGCCGGGGATGCCCTGAGAGGTCACGCTGCTCCACTCCGCGCCCCACTGCCGCACGGTGATTTGGGTCCCCTTGGGAATGGTGGCGAGGATAGCGCTGCCCGCCCGGGCGTCGGCCCGCAGGTTCAAGGAGCCGGACTGGGTGGCCACAACGGCGGTGGTGGCCCCGGCGGGATCGCCGGGCTGGCTGGGTTCCCCGCCATTGTCCTGGGACTGGAACTGAAGGAAGCTGGTCATCACATAGCCGGAAATGCCGTTATAGCGCACTGCGGACCACAAGTCGCCCTTGGCGGTGACGGTAATCTGGGTTCCCTTGGGGATGGTGGTGAGGATGGGACTCCCCGCGCCGGCCTCCATGCGCAGGTTCAAGGAGCCGGACTGGGTGGCTACCACGGCGGTGGTTTCTTGCCCCCCGCTGTCGCCGCCTGCCTGGAACATCAAGGATGCGGTAAGCAGATAGCCGGTGACGCCCTCGTAGCGCACCCGGGACCAAACGTCACCCTTTTCCAAAACCGCCACGCTCTGCCCCATGCCCACCAGCAGCAAGGAGGGTGCGCTTTCGTCCGCTTCCTGCCGGAGGTATCCGGCGGCGGTGTTCACCGTGGCCGTTTCCAAAGGCGTCTGGGAATCCCCCGGCTCTTCCTGGCCCGGGCCACCGCCCTCCAGGCCCTCACCTTCGGCCTTCAGGTAGGAGGAGACCACATAGCCGGTGATGCCGTTGTACAGCACCGTGCTCCAGGAGCCGTCATCCCTCAGGACAGTGACGGCGGTTCCATGGGGCAGCTTCGCCAAAACGCTGCTGTCGGTGGAGGGAGCGCTTCTTAGGTTTACGCTGGCAGTGGGATCGTCCATATTGACTGTGGCGCTCATGCTGCCGGAGCTGGCCACCCCCGCCGGATAGGTGGAGGAGAAGGCCAGGAAATCCGTGGAGGCATAGGCTACCGTGGCCCCGAACTGCACCTGGGCCCAGCCGCCGCTTTTGTCAAACACCGTCAGGATGGAGCCTGTGGGCGCGGTGGTGAGCACGGTGGCGGAAGAACTGCCGGAGGCCCGCAGGTTCAGATACCCGTTGGCCTGTACCGTGGCAAAGCCGCTGATCTGGGTTACGGCCTCGGTGGTATCGGCTGGGGCCGTGCCCGACAAAGTCAGGGCGTTCAGGGGCACATAGCCCTTGATGCCGCCGAAGCGGATAAAGCACCAGGCGCCGTCGTTGGCGTACACGCTTACCGGGGAGTTGTTGGGAATCACGCCCAGAATGCTCCCGGACAGGGACTTTTCACCTCGGATGGCCAAAGAGGAGGCGGAGCCTACCAGCTTCACCACCCCGGTGCACCCGGTGTCGTTTTCCTGGAAATCCGCCGGGTCCTCCACGGTGGTTTGCTGCTGGGAGGAGCCTGGGGCCAGAATGGTATTGGTGAAGCTGATGCGCACGCGCTTGCAGCTGTTATAGTAAAAGCCCAAAATCTGGTCGTAGGTATAGCCCATCCGGCCCATTTGCATGGCGCCCCGCTGGCTCATGCCGATGCCGTGGCCATAGCGCCGGGCTTCCAGCAGAAAGTTGGAGCCGCTTTTGACCACGGTCCAAAGCTCGTTGGTGGCGGACTGGATGCTCATCCCCAGCATGCTTTCCAGCTCTGTGAAGATGCCGCAGGTGACAGTCACCGTAGCGGTGACGGCGCTGCCGGACCGGTTCTGGGTACTGGCGGTCAGCGCAAAGTCCATTTTGGTATAGAGCCTGCTGGGGGCGGAGTATTTGGGGGTGTGAGGCGTGATGCTTTTGACGGTTTGAAGGGTGGTGTTGCCGCTGGTGGCGTTGTACCCGGTCGCGTTCAAAGCGGTAATGGCCTTGGTTTTCAGCAGGGCCAGCAAAGAGGCGCTGGTGCCGCCGCCGGTGCAGGAGGCCGCCACC
>JARKQO010000457.1 GCA_029974855.1 Eubacteriales bacterium | reverse complement strand
CCGGGTGGCTTCTTCACGCATAAAAAACGCCGCATCGCCCCAGGGGCCAATGCGGTCGCCTTTTTGGACTCATGGGTTATTTGCCGAAGGAACGATTCAGCTTTCCCTCGCGGCCCGCCAGCATCTTCTGGGTCTCCTGGTTGGCGCAGGACTGGTTGGCCACGGTGCAGCTGGTTTTGCAAGCGCTCTGGCAGGAGCTCTGGCACTCGCCGCAGCCGCCGTGGGCCAAAGATTCCCGCAGGCAGGGCTTGGAAACGATCTGAATGTGCTTCATCTCTATCCCTCCATGTAAATTCCTATCCTTGGTGATTATACAACATCGGCCAGGGGATTTCAATGCCGGGGTGAAAAATGCCCTATTTCTTGAGATTGCCAAAGAGCATCCCGGCGATACCGCCCCCGGCCACCCCCATGGCCAAATCCGCCAGGTAGGCGGAAACGGGCAGCTGCTGCCCGGAGAGAAGGGCGTACAGCCCCACCCCCAGGCCCATGTACACCAGGCCCAAGCCCGCGCCCTGGAGCAAGGACCGCTCCCCTCCACGGCCCACCAGCACCCATACCCCCAGCAAAATCGCCCCCAGCTTGATCACCTGGTTCACCACGCGGATCACCGCGTCGCTGGGGCGCAGCCACTGCATCAGCAGCGCAAAGAGCAATATGCCCACTATGGTCACTCCCAGGGCCGCCAACAAGCCCCGCAGAAAGCGTACCCAGGTGCTCTTTTGATAGGTGCTGGCCCGCCTGCGGGTCCTTCTGGCGGTGGTGGAGCCACCGGCTTGATAGGTCGGCATGAAAAACCCTCCTTGTCCCTTCGCTTTGATACAGTCTATGAGGGAATGGGAGGGAACATGCTTGCGGGAACAGGGCTAAGAAGGTTTTTTGGGCCTCGGGGGAGCGGGGTTTTGGGGGCGCGCCAAAAGGGGCCGCCGCCTCTGTCCAGGGAACGCAAAAAAGCCCCCAGGGGGAGCTTTTTGCTTTTTCGGCAGCCAGCACAGCCGGAGCCTGCGGGGAAAATTCTTTTCCTCAGTAATCCAGCGTGGAAAGATACACCCACGCCCGGTAGCTCTGCTTGGAGGTGGTCCATTCCACCTGGGCATAGTCGTCCTGGATGGCGATGACGGTGACCCGCTGGCCCTTGTCCACCGTCAGCTTGTCATAGACGTCATAGGCCGGGCCAGGGCCGTACAGGGCCTTGGAGGTGGCCAGGACCCTGACGCGCTCGTCAAAATCCATGGGGTCCTCCTCCGGGAGGCTGGAAAGATCGAAGGTGGAGGCGTCAAAGCGCTTTAAGCCTGTATAGAGGCGGCGGAGCTTGCTGCCGTAGAGGATATCGCACTGCACCCAGCACACGCCGCTGCCGTCATAGGCCACGGAGAACAGGGGAACGTATTGGTCCTGGACCTTGTAGGTGCCCGTGTCCCGATAGCGGGTGCCCGGGCCGCTGCGGGTGGAAAGCTTATCGATGGTCAGCCCTTCCACAGGGTAGTCCAAAGCCCCGGCTGTTGTTGCCATGGCCCCCGCCATGCCCCCCATGCCCAAAGCCAGCATGCAAGCCAGTAGAAGCGGAGCCACGCGCAGGACGGTCTGCCTCTTCATTTCGTGATCCTCTCCCTTCGATGCGTCCGGGAGGAGCCAAAGCCCCTCCCGCTGCGGTTCATGCTGTTCAAATGTTCCCTTAGTTCAGTACCTCGCTGTCATTCTCCACAAGGCCCTCTTCCACGTTGCGGATGGCCCAGCGGGCGAAGATCAGCTTCACGTTGTCCTTGCCCACAGACAGCTCGATGGTCTGGTCCTTGATGGCGGTGATGGTGCCATAGACGCCGCCGATGGTGCAGATGCGGTCCCCCACCTTCAGGTTGGACAGCATGTCCTTCACCTTTTTATCCTTCTTGCGCTGGGGCCGGATCAAAAGGAAGTAGAACACCACGAACATCAGCACCATGGGGATTACCATGCCCAGAAGTTCACCGGTGCCGCCGGTGGCCGCCGCTCCATCCGCCGCCCCGGCAGCGGGTGCGGCCGCGTCCGTAAGGCCCGCGAGCATTTGAGAGAAGAAAGTCATTTCAATTGTACCCCTTTCCAAAATCGGTCAGAACGATTATAGCAAAGCGTCCAGGAAATGACAAGGAAAATGTTCGGATGGGGCGGGGGGTGGGCGGGGGCGGGGCAAGGCCCGCGCCGCTTCACTCCTTGGGCCTGTGGTTCCGGTTGGGGCCCCGCAGCAAATCCCCGGCCTCCACAGCAAAGGGAAAGGTCATCAGCAGCCGGGTGCCCGCCACCCCGGCGGTATCCACTTCCTCCCCGGTGTCCTCCAGGCGCAGGCCCTGGGCCACAAAGGCCCTGCTGCCCCCCGGGGTCAGGACCTCCAGGGAATCTCCCACATAGAAGCGGTTTTTCAGGATCACGGTGGCCGCCTCCCCCGCCGCCGCGCCCTTTACCACATCCCCCACGTACTCCATGGTCTGGGTAAAGCCCGCCGCTCCCGCCGGGGGCTGGGGCGGCCCAAAGAAGAAGCCGGTATTGCTGGCCCGGTGGCTGGCCTTGTCCAGCTCGGTCCTCAATTCCGGCAGCGCGGCCCGGTAGGCCGCCTCCCCCTCCCCTTCCAGCAGGTCCAGGGCCCGGCGGTAGGCCCCCACCACCGTGGCCACATAGTGAGCGGTTTTCATCCGCCCCTCGATTTTCACGCTGGCGACCCCCGCCTTCTCCAGCTCCGGAAGGTGCTCCAGCAGGCACAGATCGTAGGCGGAGAACAGGTAGCTGCCCCGCTCATCCTCCATCACCGGCAGATACTCCCCGGGCCTTTTCTCCTCCACCACGTGGTACTGCCAGCGGCAGGGCTGGGCGCACTGGCCCCGGTTGCCGCTGCGGCCCGTCAGCGCGCCGCTGAGCAGACAGCGCCCGCTGTAGGCCACGCACATGGCCCCGTGGACAAAGGCTTCCAGCTCCAGGGTGTCCGGCAGGCCGGCCCGCATCGCCCGGATGTCCTCCAGGCTCATCTCCCGGGACAGCACGATCCGGCTGGCCCCCAGGGCCCGGTGCAGGTGCAAGGCCGTGCGGCTGTTCATCACATTGGCCTGGGTGCTGATGTGCAGCGGCAGCCCGGGCAGAGCCTCCCGGAGCATCAGCCCCGCGCCCATGTCGCTGGCCAAGGCCCCGTCCACCCCGCCCTCCCAGGCTTGCCGGGCCGCTCTCAGCAGGCCCTCCAGGTCCCGGTCCAAAGGCAAGATGTTCAGGGTCACATAAAAGCGCTTGCCCTGACCGTGGGTCAGGCGCACCGCCTCCCCAAGGCCCTCTTCGTCAAAATTTCCCGCAAAGGCCCGCAGGCCAAAGCCCTTCATGCCGCCATACACCGCGTCCGCGCCGAAGCGCAGAGCCGCCTTCAACTGCTCCATGCCGCCGGCCGGGGCCAGCAGCTCCATCCGTCTGCCCATGCCTAGAAGCCCCGCTCCTGATCGTAGGCCTGCCACAGGGGCGCGTAAATCTCCACGGCCCGGTCGTGCTCCGCCTGGGTCTTGCTGAAGTGCAGCTCCCCGGTGTCCGGGTCCTTGCTGCAGAAGTACAAATACTTCTCCGCCACAAATACCTGGTCCGGGTACAGGGCCGCCTGGATGGCCTCCGCCGAGGGGTTGCAGATGGGCCCCAGGGGCAGCCCGGCATACTTGTAGGTATTGTAGGGGGATTCCACAGCCAAATCGCTGTTGCGCAGGCTCATGCGCCGCTGCCCCGTGATGTAGTGGATGGTCACGTCGCTGCCCAAGGTCATCTTGCTGTCCAAACGGTTGTGGAAAACCGCCGAAACCTTGGCGAAATCCGGGGATTTCCCCTCCTTCTCGATAAGGGAGGCCAAGGTCAGCACCTGGTCCAAAGTCAGCTTCTCCTGGGCGGCCTGCTCCTGCCACTCCATGCTGAACACCTTGTCCGTCTGGTCCAGGAACTTTTTCAGGATGTCCGTGGGGCTGGCTGTGGTGTACACCTCGTAGGTGTTGGGGGACAGATACCCCTCCAGCAGGTACTTGCGCTCCTGGACCCGGCTGGTGCCCAAAGCTTCCTGGATGAAGTAGTAGTCCGTAAGCCCCTCCCCGGTGCGGCACTGGTTCAAAAAGGCCTGCTGGTCGGCAATGAGTCCCTGCTGCTTCAGCTGGGCCGCCAAATCCTCCACGGTCCCGCCGGGAATCAGGGTGATCTTGGCGGTGATGGGCCTGCCGTCCCCGGTGGTGAGCTTGTCCGCGATGGCAAACATATCCATGCTCTTGCTCAGCTGGTAATCCCCGGCCTGAATCTTCTGCCCCAGGCCCGCGAAATCGCAGTAATACTTAAACACGGAGCGGTTCTTGATGAGGCCCTGCTGCTCCAGATTCCCCGCCACCTTGGTGAGGCTGGAGCCGCTGGCGATGGAAAAGGGCACCTCCGCCGTATCCGCCGGGTCCACGGCGCTTAAAAACTCCCGGTCGATGACCCCGTACCCCGTGGACAGCAGCCCGAACACCAGCACCAAGGCCGCTAGGCCAATGAGCACCGGGCGCAGAATGTGCCATATGCCGCTATACCAATAAAAACCATATTCCCGCTCGTCCCGCAGGGACTCGTGGTCGTATTCTCCGCTCCTTCTATGCCTGGCCAAGCCGTTTCCCCCTTTACATCCCGGGCAGCTCAAACTCCAGCCCGGCGGCCTCCGCCAGGCGGCTGAACACGTCCCCAGCCAGCTTTTGCACCCGAAGCTGGGCCAGCAGATACTGGGCCACCTGATTGTTCATATACAGCAGGCTGGACAGCTGGGAAAACCGCTGCACCGTGTCCTCGTCCGCGTCCTTGCCGGCCATGGCCGCCATTTGCAGCACCGTCTGGGCCTTTTGGTATTCCTTCAGCAAGGTCCTGTTGGTTTCGTCGCTCATGACCGCGTCCTTCAGGCCGCTGTAGAGGATGTATTCCTCGCTCTCCCGGATGGCCTGGGCCAGCCGCTGGGTGGCCAGTTCAATCTCCTGCTGGGGCATGCGCTCCCTCCTCGCCTTGGGTTCATCCTCTAGTATACCGCAAGCGCGGGAAAATTTCATTCCTTTTTTCGGTCTGGGGCCGGGCGCAGGTGTAAATCCTTCAAGTCCTTTCATAGGGCACGGCCCCTGCGCATATCCTCCCACAAGCGTACAATCAAGGAGGGTATCACCGTGAAGGAGAAACCATTTAACCTGTACCGGGACATCGCCGAGCGCACCGACGGCGATGTGTACATCGGCGTGGTGGGTCCGGTGCGAACGGGGAAAAGCACCTTTATCAGCCGGTTCATGGAGGAGCTGGTGCTGCCCAACATGCCCCAGAGCCCCAAGCGCACCCGGGTGGCGGACGAACTCCCCCAAGGGGGCAGCGGGCGCACCATCATGACCACACAGCCCAAGTTCGTGCCCAGCGAGGCCGTCACCGTATCCATGGGGGACCAGGCCACTGTGCGCATCCGCATGGTGGACAGCGTGGGATACATGGTGGACGGGGCCTTGGGCACTGAGGAGGACGGCAGCGCCCGCATGGTGCACACCCCCTGGTTCGATCATGACATCCCCTTTGAGCAGGCGGCGGAGATCGGCACCCGGAAGGTGATCGCGGAGCACGCCACCATCGGGCTGGTAATGACCACAGACGGCAGCATCACCGAGCTGCCCCGGGAGGTCTACGTGGACCCGGAGGCCCGGGTGGTCAGCGAGCTGAAGCAGCTGGGCAAGCCCTTTGTGATGGTCCTCAACTCCCGCACCCCCCAGGACGAAAAAACCCTGAAGCTCCGGGACAGCCTCAGCCAGCGCTATGACGTGCCCGTGTTGTCCCTGAACGTGAAGGAGATGGAGCTCACCGACATCCAAAACGTGTTTGAGCAGGTGCTGTTCCAGTTCCCCCTGCGGGAAATCCGCATGAACGTGCCCGCCTGGCTCCACGCCCTGGACGAGGGCCACTGGCTCATTCGCCACGTGCTGGAGCTGGTGCAGGCCGGCGCGGCGGACGTCAGCAAGATGCGGGACCACGGGCATTTTGCCGCCGCCTTCGCGGAGTCCCCCTACTCCGAGGGCATGATTACCGACGGCATCGACCTGGGCCAGGGGCGGCTGCGCTTTTCTTTGCCCCTGCGGGAGGGCCTGTTCAACCGGATCCTGGGAGAGGAATGCGGCACGGAAATCCGGGGGGACGCCCACCTGCTGCGCCTGATGAAGGAGCTGGTAACTGCCAAGACCGAGTACGACCACGTGGCCCAGGCCCTGCGCAGCGTGCGGGAAACCGGCTACGGCCTGGTGACCCCCACCATGGGCGAGCTCACCCTCCAGGAGCCGGAGATCGTGCAGCAGGGCAGCCGCTTTGGCCTCAAGCTCAAAGCTCACGCCCCCTCCTTGCACATGATCCGGGTGGATATTGAAACCGAGGTGTCCCCCGTGGTGGGTACCGAGAAGCAGAGCGAGGAGCTGGTACGCTACCTCCTGGAGGAGTTCGAAAACGATCCCCAGCGGATCTGGAACACCAACTTCTTCGGCAAAAGCCTCCACGAGCTGGTGCGGGAAGGGCTCAGCAACAAGCTCATGCGCATGCCCGCCGACGCCCAGGAGAAGGTCCAGGAAACCCTCTCCAAGATCATCAACGAAGGCAGCGGCGGGATGATCTGCATTCTGCTGTAGGGACGGGGACGGGGGGCAAGGGACTCCGGCCCTTGCATCCCTGCCAAAGGGATACATCCCTTTGGAATCCCAACATGGTCATTCCATTTTGTGCGGGGAGGCGAGCTTTCGCTTTCCCGTTCTTGTGTTCCCGAATGATCCGTTTACATCGCCGGGGGGCCGTGATACAATGGGAAAAAATTCACTTGTGCCCATCGCCGCCCCCAAAACCGGATACCGACCGACTTGCTGTAGGAAAGGATGGTCTTGGTGAGACAGCGCGGATGGCTTGCCCTGTTGGCAGCCTTGTTCCTTCTGTTGCTTTCCGTCCCGGCGCCCGCCTTGGGGGAAGGGGCTTCCCAGGCCTCAAGCCCAACAGACGAGGCGCTCTACCACATCGACTACGTCTACACCCAGGAGCTGATTACCACCTATTACCACCTCTATGGCAACGTTCTGTCCGATTTTGTGAGGATCACCCTGACCAACCGAAGCGACAGCACCCAGTGGTTTTTGGTGGAAACCCAGGTGGAGGGATACACAGCCATTGCCACGGACACGGTGCAGGTGGGGCCGGGCCAGAGCCAGGAGCTCTGCCAGAACCCGCGCCTGATCCCGGAATCCATGGAAAGGCTCAATTCCCAGCGCTATGCCAACTTCTTCATCCGGGTGACGCTGCTGGCCGATGGGGAGGACGAGCTTCTGCTGGCCGAAAAAAGCGAGATCCTGCTGTACTCCCGGCGGGACTATACCTGGGTGGACGGCTGCAACCTTCAGGAGAACCGGGACCTTCTGGCCGCTTACGTGACCCCCAACGACCCGGCTGTGGAGGAATTGCTTCGCCGGGCCGCCGACTACACCACCTCCGGGCAAATCTGGTCCAGGTACGGCGACCATGAGTATGACGAGGGGGGCGGGGTCTGGGACCGGCTCCAGGCCGTCTGGCAGGCGGAAAAGGAATACCGCCTCACCTATGTGAGCACCTGGGTCTCCTTCACCCCGGAGAAATCCCAACGGGTGAGGCTGCCCTTTGAAGTGCTGGAGCAGTCCGGAGGCAACTGCATCGAGCTGGTGTTCCTGTTCGCCTCCGCCGTGGAAGCCATGGACATGGAATGCGCCATCGTGCTGATCCCGGGGCACTCGTACCTGGGCGTCCGCACCGATCCCTTCAACGCCTCCTATTACTTCATCGAAACCACCATGATCGGCCAGGAGGATTTTGACACCGCCGTCAACTACGGCAAGAGCGCCTGGGAGGAGGACGGCCCCAAAATGGAAACGGACCCGGACAACTACGGCTGGGTCAACATCCCCAATGCCCGGGAGCAGGGGATTTTGCCGGTGCCCTGGCGCTAGGGCCTTGCCCGCTTCCCGTCCGCTATGGTTCCCCCCTGCCCGCCGGAGGCTCCTTGGCCTACTCCCCGCTCCGCAGCTTCACATACTCCTGGTAAGGTACCGCCGTGATGGAATTCAAATGGAAAAAACGGGCCACAGTGCTGTTTTCGATATGGGCAGGGTCTTCCAGCACAAGCGGATACATCAGATATAGCACCCTGTATCCCATTTGCGATTCGGAAACCACCAAAACATCCCGGCCTGCCGACTGCTCCCACCGATGGAGCTGCTCCATCCAGTATGCGTTGCTGCGTTGCATGTCGCCATCCAAAAAATCATCCAGCATCCTCAAGGGCAGGCAATTACGCACCGGGTAAAATGTGGCGATGCTTCCGCAAAACAGAACAAGCACCACCGCAAGCGCCAGGGCATTCCCCTTCCCGGTCGGGACATCCTCCCTCCTGGATTGAAAAAACGCCGCGATCCCCCAGATGGCTCCTATGAAGCCCAGAAGAATGGCAACGTCCAGCACAAAAAGATACCGCCCCGTAATATACTCGGCATCAATGCCAAGGCTATACCCGAAATAATACGGGAAGGCCACCAGGACCGGGCCAAGCAGCGCAACCGTCACAGCCAGTCCCACGTTCATCCAGGAAACCGGTTTTGAAAAGGAAAACCATCTGGTGGCCAAAATGGCAAACAAGCACAAAACAATTGCGATGGGGCTTTGCAGCAAGGTGATGGTTTCCTGCCAAACCCCAACTGCCGAGCCTTGCAAATGCAGCCACCAGTCATATTCCGTGGTAAGGGAATCGTGCCTGGTGTAGTGGCCCGGCATCAGCAGCGTTGCCAGGCCCACCGCCACCACCACCAGCGTTACAATCACCGCGCCCCGCCTGCTCTTTGCGTTGATCAAAAGCAACAGAAGCGACACAAAATAAAGCCCGCAAACAAGCACCGTAATCAGCACCGGCCCCAAAGCGCCGATTACGCCCAAAAACGCGCTGAAAACCCAATACCGCTTTTTGCCCAGCACATGGGCCTTGATAAAGCAGGCCAACCCAAGAAGCAGGCAGTTCACAGGCAGCAAATACCCAAAAGAGCAGGTAAACCACGCAAACGGCTCCGCATGAAACCTGAATACCACGAAGCATACCGCAAAAAGAAAGGACGCGATGGACCAATGCCATGGGTCCGCGTCATGAAAAAGGCCCTTGAACACCCATTTGAAAAACAGAAAGACCGATAAAAGAAACAGCAGGTTCATGCAAAAAACCGTGATCCTCATGGCATGAACGCCTGCATAGACAATGGGCGAAAACAAGAAGGTGAGAAGGGAAATAGGCGCATAGCCAACCCGGACAATCTCCCCCACAAGATCCGCCAGGAGCGCAACCGCGTCTGTCTGATATTTCTCGGTCAGGGCATGATAATGCTCGGCATTAAAAAAATCGTCCCCCCTTGGAAATGTGAAAAGGGCAAGGATCACAAAGGGGAGTAGGATGGCCGCCATCAACACGGCCGCCATCACTTTTTTGGATTTTGGGGAAAGCCTGCGTCCTTTGTTCATCATCATCATCCTCTTGCGCACGCAATCCGCCGGCCCATGGCAATCCACGGGCCGCGCCAATGCTGCCTTTGTCCTGAAGATATTTCAGTAGCCATTATACATGCAAAAGCGAAAAAAGCAAGCGCCGCCATGCTTACCCGCATGAGGGACGACGGAGGGCAAGGGACTCCGTCCCTTGCATCCCTGCCAAAGGGATACATCCCTTTGGCATCCCAACATGAATTATTCTATTTGATGTGCGGGGAAGCGGCTTTCGCTTCCCCGTTGTCATGGGCTCCAAAATATGCGTTTCCATTTGGTATATCTTGACATATATAGGGGTATGTCCTATTATTTTTTGCAAAGGGACCACACGCGCGCAACGAAAAAGAATTGGAGGAAATTGGGATGAAAAAGCACAGAGCCTTTTTGATCGCCGTCGCCATTTTCCTGTTGCTCATGAGCACAGGCTGCACCCCACAACCGCCGACGAACGCTGCGTCCGACAGTGCTCAGCCGACCGCCGCGTCCGACAGTACGCAGAGTCCTCAGCTTGAGCTGACGCTTGAGGAGCTTGCGGCCTATGATGGAAAGGGCGGGAACCCGGCTTATATCGCTGTTGACGGCGTCATTTATGATGTGAGCGGCAGTTCCAGATGGAGAAACGGGGAGCATAACGGGTACTCCGCCGGGCAGGACCTTACGGAGCAAATCAAAAGCATATCCCCTCACGGGCTTTCCGTCCTCACAAGGATGCCGGCCGTGGGAAAAATAGTAGAAAAATAGCGGAATAAGCGCGAAAGGAAAAGATAAGTTGTATAGAATACTGGGCATCCTCAATGTGGCTTTGCTGGTTGTCATCACGTCGCCTTACTGGCTGCGCCGATTGGGCCAACTTTTTTTCCCGAAAAAGAAGCTTGCTTCCACAAGGCTGATGAAGGTTCTGCGGGCCGCGCACAAGCCGTTGGGCGTCTGCCTGCTGCTGATTGCACTGGCGCACGGCTATCTGGCGTTAGGGGCGCCGCGGCTGCACACGGGTACGCTGGCTGGGATTATGGTCCTGGCTACCGTTGTGCTGGGAATATTGTTTTACAGGAAGAAAAAAGCCGTATTTTTCAAATGGCATAAACGGGCGGCATTGCTGACGGTGCTGCTGACGCTGTTGCACCTTTTGGTTCCCAATGCGCTCTACTATCTCTTTGGGTGAAAAACCAGCCGTTGTTTTGGGTCTATTAGTTGAAAACGGAACGATGGGATACTAAAGGGATCAATTCCTTTAGCATCCCATCATTAATTATTATTCTTTGTGTGGGTTCTTAGGGGCATCATGCCCCTAAGCGGAGGTTTGGGGGCAGCGCCCCCAACGTTCCTCCCCCCCCGTCGTCCCCCGTTGTCCCCCGTCACCACAGCTTCACCAGTTCCACCTGCTGGAAGTAATGGCGGATGATCTCCTTGGCCTTCTTGCCTTCGGCGGCCATGCCATAGGCGCCCCACTGGCTCATGCCTACGCCGTGGCCGTAGCCCTTGCCGGCCATGGCCACCTTGCCGTCCTGTAAGGCGAACTGGGACAGCAGGGTGGAGCGCATCTTGGTGCTGCCCAAGGCGATGCGCAGATCGGCGGCGTTGAGCTCCTTACCGTCCACGGTGAGGGTGACGGTGCGGCCGCTGTCCCCCTTCTGGCCCACAGCCAGCTTGCTGCTCTGGGTCACCTTCAGGCCCTGGCTCTGCTTCTGGCAGGCGGCCTGGAAGTCCGCCAAGGAGAAGGTGGCCTCCCAATCCTGGGCCTGGGCCAGCTCCTTGCTGTCCTCCACCGTATCCGGGGAGGGCTCCCGGCTTTCCGTGACCCGGGTGTAGGGGGGCTCGGCCTCGTTCCAGTTCAGGCCCTCCTTGGCCAAGGCGGTCTTGCCGCCGCTGTGGGCGTGGAACCAGGTGTAGGGCAGCTCCCCTTCGCTGGAGAGGACCACGCCGGCGGTTTCCCGCACCGCCTGCTTGATGCGCTCGTCCACGGCCTTGGCGTCGTAGGCCTGGGCCTCCTCCACGTCCGTGGAGATGTCCGCGCCCTCGTATTGGCTCTTTTTCTCCTGCACGAATTTCAGCACGAAGGTCCGGGCCAAAATGGCCTGGGCCTTCAGGGCCTCCATGGGCCAATCGTTCTTCATTTCCCCGGCCAGCACTCCCTGGACGTAGGTTTCCACGTCCACCTCCCGCACCTTCTTTTCCTCCACCACGTAGACGGAGAGGATGGGAATGCCGTCCTGGTTCGGTTTCAGCTTGTCCTGGGGCCAGCGCACCGCGTTGGGGTTGGCGTTGCCCGGGGTGGTATCCGGCTGGGGGGTTTCCGCGGTTTCCGCGGTGCCGGCGCAGCCCGCCAGGGCCAAGGCCAGCGCCAGGCACAGGGCCGCCGGGGCGGCCAGCTTCCATTTCTTCATACAAAAAGCCTCCTTTGGCCCTAGCGTGTCCAAAGGAGGCTTCCGCGCCCCATGCAAATTGCGGCAGCAGCGGGCCGGTGCTAGCCCTCCAGGGCGTAGCCGGGCTTGGCGCTTTTGCCCTCCTGGCGCAGAACATTTTCCTGGTTCTTCCCCAGGTAGACGTCGTAGAGGTCCTGGGCGCTCATGCCCGCCTCCAGGCACATGCTGACGAAGAAGTGCAAAATGTCGCTGAGCTCCTCGTGGATGGCAGCTTGGTTCAGCTCATGGGGGTTTTTCCACCACTTGAAGTTGACCTCCTCCAGCAGCTCCGAAAGCTCGGAAAGCAAAGCCAGGGTCTGCTTCTGAATCCATTCCTCCGGGGGAATGTGCTCCAGATGGCGCTCCCGCTTCAGCTTCTCCTGAAAGCCCTTCTGCAACGCAAAAATGTGCTCCAGCTTGTCCATGGTCAGCCTCCGATCATCTGTACAAAGCGCTCCGCCTGCTTGCCCACGATGGCGGCGCTGGGCTTGGCCTCCAGCACCACGGCCCCCACCCGCAACACGTCCTCCAAGGTCACCTGGTCGATCTTTTGCAGCTGCTCGTCCGGGTCCTTGATGCGGTCCAGCAGCAGCATGCTGCGGCCGATGCTCTGCATCCGCCCGCTGGAGCTTTCCAGGCCCAGCACAAAGCTGCCCCGCAGCTGGGCCTTGGCGCTGACAAACTCCTGGGGGGTCATGCCGTCCTTCAGCAGCAAGGCCATTTGCTGCTGCATTTCCTTCAGCACGGTTTCCCCGTTCTCGGGGGTGGTGCCCGCGTAGGCGTTGAACACGCCGCAGCCCGGGTAGCTGCTGGGGTTGGTGTAGATGCTGTAGGCCATGCCCAGCTCCTCCCGGATGCGCTGGAACAGGCGGCTGCTCATGCCCCCGCCCAAAGCGTTGTTAAATACCGACAGGGGGTACAGATCGTCGCTGCCCAGCTCCAGGCCCGGATAGCCCATGCAGATGTGCAGCTGCTCCGTATCCTTTTCCCTGGCCTTGCGGCCGCTGCGCAGGCCCTGGGGCTGGGTGGGAATCTCCATGGCCGGGAAGCCCTCGGGGCCCTGGAAGCCGTGAAAGTAGC
The DNA here is from genome assembly GCA_029974855.1 of Eubacteriales bacterium. The sequence continues at coordinate 1,995 of JARKQO010000457.1, read as the reverse complement.
GGTCCACCAAGGCCAGAAACGCGTCCCAGTCGTAGTTGCCGGCAATGGCCAGCACCATGGATTTGGGCACGTAATGCCGCTGCCAATAGCTGAGCACATCCGCCCGGGTATAGCTCCGCAGGCCCTGACTGGTGCCCAGAATGGGGTACCGCAAGGAGCCGGAGTATTGGGCCTCGCTGAGGAGCTCGTGCACCAAGTCCTCCGGGGTGTCCTCCACCATGGCGATTTCCTCCAGCACCACGCCCCGTTCCTTTTGCAGCTCCCCGTCGTCAAAGGCGGGGTGCAAGGCCAAATCGCTGAGGATGTCCACAGCCAAAGGCAGGTCCTCGTCGATGACCTTGGCGTAGAAGCAGGTGCAGTCCTTGCTGGTAAAGGCGTTCAGCTGCCCGCCCACCATGTCCATCTCCTGGGCGATATCCCGGGCGCTGCGCTTTTGCGTGCCCTTGAACACCATGTGCTCAATGAAGTGGGACAGGCCGTTTTCCTCCGGCAGCTCGTTCATGGAGCCCACCTTCACCCACACGCCCAAGGTGCAGCTGCGCACGTGGGGCAGCCGCTCTCCCACCAAACGAAGGCCGTTTGGCAATGTGATTTGATCGAACATGATTCTTTCCCTTTCCGCGCGGGCCATGGGCACCACCTCCAAGGGTAGGGTGCGCCGCTTTGGGCCCGCCCATGCGCATCCTTTGAAAAACCGCCGCCCCGGGCGCAAGGCCCCGCAGGCGGCGGCTGGCAGGGCGTTCCGCCTGCTATGGGTGATTAGCGGTCATTGCCGCCCATGGGCCGTCCGTCCCTGCGGGGCGGACGGGCGCGGCCCGCTCCCGCCGGGCCCCGGGGAGCGTCGCTGGAGGCGGAAAAGACCATGTCGATGCGGATCAGGTTCACGCGGCCCTGGGCGTCGATCTCGTTGACCTTCACCTGGACCTCGTCCCCGATGTTCATCACGTCCTCCACCTTTTCCACCCGGTGGTCCGCCATCTTGCTGATGTGGAGCATGCCGTCCTTGCCGGGGGTGAGCTCGATGAAGGCGCCGAAGTTCATGATGCGCACCACCTTGCCCAGGTACACGTCCCCTACCTCCACATCCTTGGCGATGCCCTCGATGATGCGGCGAGCCTTGGCTGCGGCGGCTTCGTCCGGGGTGGCGATGTAGACCCGGCCATCGTCCTCGATGTCGATCTTCACGCCGGTTTCCGCGATGATCTTGTTGATCATCTTGCCGCCCGGGCCGATGACCTCGCGGATTTTCTCCGGGTTGATGGTGAAGCGGACGATCTTGGGGGCGTACTTGCTCATGTGGTCCCTGGGCTTATCCAAGGTGTCCAGCATGGTGCGCAGAATGTGCAAGCGGCCCGCCAAGGCCTGGTTCAGGGCCTTTTCCAGAATGGGCTTGTCGATGCCCGCGATCTTGATGTCCATCTGAATGGCGGTGATGCCCTTGACGGTGCCCGCCACCTTGAAGTCCATGTCCCCCAGGAAGTCCTCCAGGCCCTGGATGTCCGTGAGCACGGCCACCCGCTGGCTGTCCGCCTCCTTGATGAGGCCCATGGCCACGCCGGCCACAGGGGCCTTGATGGGCACGCCCGCGTCCATCAAGGACAAAGTGCTGCCGCACACCGAGGCCATGGAGCTGGAGCCGTTGGAGGAAAGCACCTCGCTCACCAGCCGCAGCGCGTAGGGGAACTCGTCCTCCCCGGGGATCACGGGCTCCAGGGCCCGCTCCGCCAGCGCCCCGTGGCCGATCTCCCGGCGGCCGGGGCTCTTCATGCGGCCCGCCTCGCCGGTGGCGTAGGGGGGCATGTTGTAGTGGTGGATATAGCGCTTGCTGTCCTCGGTGCCGATGCCGTCCAAAATCTGCACGTCGCTCATGGAGCTGAGGGTGGTGACGGTGATCACCTGGGTCTCGCCCCGGGTGAACACGGCGCTGCCATGGGTCCGGGGCAGCAGGCCGGCCTCGCACCAGATGTGGCGGATGTCCGTGGGGCCCCGGCCATC
>JARKQO010000435.1 GCA_029974855.1 Eubacteriales bacterium | reverse complement strand
CCAACACGGTGTCGCGCAGCACCAAGACGCCCAGCTCTTCGTCCTGGGGATCGGACATCCCCGCCACGATCTCCCGCCTCCGGGTCAGCTCCTCCCGGGTCACGCGCAGCTTATCCTTGCGCTCCCGGGAAGCCTGGGTGGCCACGGTGTAAAAGAGCTCTATGCTCCAAGCGGCGATGCGGTTGGTGTACCAGTTGTTGCTGACGTTGTTCTCGTACTCGCTGGGGCCAGTGACTCCGTGGATCATGTACTGCTGCTTGCGCTTGGAAAAATGCACCCGGTCCGCGTAGAACCTGGCGATGCCGCAGAGCACGTCAAAGCCCTCGTTCACAATATACTGGCTGTCCCCGGTGTAGGTGGTGTAATGAAAGATGGCGTAGGCCATGGCTCCGTTGCGGTGAATCTCCTCAAAGGTGATCTCCCATTCGTTGTGGCATTCGATGCCCGTAAAGGTCACCATGGGGAACAGCGCGCCGGCCAGGCCCTGGTTCCGGGCGTTTTCATAGGCCCCCTCCAGCTGCAAGTACCGGTACCAAAGCAGCTGCTTGGCCACCTCCTGCCCGGCCACCGCCAGGTACACCGGCAGGCAATAGCCCTCGGTATCCCAATAGGTGGCCCCCCCGTATTTCTCGCCGGTGAAGCCCTTGGGACCGATGTTCAGCCTGGGATCGTCCCCGGAATAGGTGCTGAGCAGGTGGAACAGGGTGAAGCGGATGCCCTGCTGGGCAGCCTCGTCCCCGTGAATTTGTACGTCGCAGCCCTTCCAGCGCTCCTTCCAGGCGGCGGCGTGCTCCTTCCGCAGGGCACTATAGCCCACCTCTCGGGCCCGGGAGGCCGCCCGCAGCGCCAAGGTGGTCAGCACCGGCTGCTCATGGTCCCGGCTGGTAAAGCAAAGGGCAAACTTCTCCAAGGTGGCGGTTTGCCCCGGCCCCACCGTGCCGCTGTAGGCCGCCTGGACGCGGCCGCTTTCCAGGATTCTCCCTTGGGCCTCCAGCCCGTCCGCCCAGCAGCTCATGGCGGCGGCCACCGCAAAGCGGGGCGCGCCAAAGGGATTCTCCTTGGTGCGGCTCAGCAGCGCCAAAGCGTCCTCGGTTTCCTCCCGGGCCAAAATGTCCCAGAAGGTTTCCTCGTAATTGCTGTCCAGGTTTCTGACATTCCCTTCCAGGTAGGGGATCATCTCGATGTGGGCCTCATACTCCGGGGTGACGGCATAGGAGATAGCCAGCAGCTCCTTCTGGACCAAGGACACGAACCGTTCCGCCTCCACCCGCAGCATCCCCTTGGGGGTTCTCACCGCAAAGCGGCGGGAGAACAGGCCGGTTTCCATGTCCAGCTCCCGCTGAAAGGAAAGGATGTCCGCCTGGTGCAGGTCCAGGGGAACCCCGTCCACCTTCACCTGGATACCCATGAGCCGGACCGCGTTGATGGCCTTGCCAAAGTATTGGGGATAGCCGTTCTTCCACCAGCCCACCCGGGTCTTGTCCGGAAACCAGACCCCGGCCAAGTAGGTGCCCCAATGGGTATCGCCGCTGAAATCCTCCTCGAAATTGCCCCGCATGCCCATGTATCCGTTGCCGATGGAGGTAAGGCTTTCGGAAATGCGAATGTTGCTTTCCTCCAGCCCCTTTTCCACTACCTTCCAGGGATGAACCTCATACCCCATGTTCCCGCTCCTCCCGCCATGGCCTGCCTTGGCTGCTCTTCCTTGCTACGTTTCCCATCTGGGGGTATAATGAGTATATCATAGAAGAAACGCGGGTGCACCTGAATGATGATCGCCGATTTGCACATCCATTCCAAATATTCCATGGCCACCAGCCGGGACTGCGACGCGCCCCATTTGGACCTGTGGGCCCGGTACAAGGGGATACACCTCATCGGCACCGGGGACTTTACCCACCCCGGCTGGCGCAAGGAGCTGGCGGAAACCTTGGTGCCTGCGGAGGAAGGCCTGTGGACGCTGAAAAGCGAGCACAGGCTGCCGGGGGAAGTGGCCCAGGTCGAAAGCTCCGGCGATTTCCTTGCTCCCGCCTTCCCCCGCTTTGTGCTGTCCGCCGAAATCAGCACCATCTACAAAAGGGGCGGCAAAACCCGCAAGGTGCACCACGTGATCTTGGTGCCGGGCCTTCAGGACGCGGAAAACCTGTCCCACAAGCTGGAGGCCATCGGCAACCTCCATTCCGACGGACGGCCCATTTTGGGCCTGGACAGCCATGACCTGCTGGAAATCATCCTGGAAACCTGCCCCAAGGCCATTTACATCCCCGCCCATATCTGGACGCCCCACTTTTCCGTGTTCGGCGCTTTTTCCGGCTTTGAGAGCCTGGAGGAATGCTACGGGGACCTCTCCG
>JARKQO010000424.1 GCA_029974855.1 Eubacteriales bacterium | reverse complement strand
GGCGGCGGCAATCCCGCCATGGACGCGGCCCGGGCCGCCAAGCGGGCCCCGGGGGTGGAAATGGTCACCGTAATCTCCCGCCGCACCCAGCGGCAGATGCCCGCCGACCCGGTGGAGCTGGAGCTGGCTTTGGAGGACGGGGTGGAGTTCGCTCCGCTGCTGGCTCCCCAGGCCTATGTGTGCGGCCAACTCAGCTGCCAGATCATGCGCCTGGGCGAGGCGGACGAAAGCGGCCGCCGCAGCCCCCAGGGCACCGGGGTATCCTTCCACATGGACGCGGACAGCGTCATCAGCGCCATTGGGGAGCAGGTGGACGGGGAATTGCTGGCCGCCTTGGGCGTGGCAAGGGACCTGAAGGGCCGGGCCGCCTTCCAAACCCATGAGAAGCTCTTTGCCATCGGCGACGCCAAGCGGGGTCCCGCCACCGTGGTGGAAGCCATTGCCGACGCGGCCCAGGCCGTGGAGGAAATTCTGGGCCAGGCCCCCGGCGCGAAAACCCCCTATTTAATGGACGGGGAAGTGCTGAAAAAGCGGCGCATCTCCCTGGCCCACAGCGGGAAGCCTGAGGGAGAGAAGGAGCGCTGCCTGGGCTGCTCCATGGTGTGCGAAAACTGCGTGGACGTGTGCCCCAACCGGGCCAACATCGCCCTGAAGGTGCCGGGCATGGTGCTGGAGCAGGTGCTCCACCTGGACGGCCTGTGCAACGAATGCGGCAACTGCGAAACCTTCTGCCCCTACGACAGCGCCCCCTACAAGGACAAGTTCACCCTCTTTGAAACCCAGGAGGACTTTGAAAACAGCGAGAACGAAGGCTTCCTGGTGCTGGAGCCGGAAAAGGGCCGGGTGCGCATCCGCTTGGGGGACCAGGACTACGTGAGCCTGCTGGGGGAGGACGGCAAAACCGATCCCGCCCTCACCTCCATCATGCAATGCCTGATCCGGGACTATGCCTGGTACCTGGTGAAGTAAGGAGGCGGGCCCTATGAAGATCATCAAGGGCGGAACGTTGGTGACCTCTTCCCAAACCCGCCGGGCGGACTTGGCTGTGGAAAACGGCAAAATCGTGGCGGTGGAGGAAAACCTCCTTCCCTCCCCCGGGGACGAAGTAATCGACGCCTCCGGATGCCTGGTGTTCCCCGGCTTCATCGACGCCCACACCCACATGGACATGGACAACGGGGCGACGGTGACGGCGGACAGCTTTGCCACCGGTACGGCCGCCGCCCTCCACGGCGGCACCACCACCCTCATCGACTTTGCCACCCAGGACAAAGGCGGCACCCTTCAGGCGGCCCTGGATACCTGGCAGCAAAAGGCCCAGGGAAATGCCAGCTGCCACGTGGCCTTCCATATGGCCATCACCTCCTGGGACGGGGATACCCGCCGAGAAGTGGCCGATATGGCCGCCCAGGGCGTTACCTCCTTCAAGGCCTATCTGGCCTACGACGCCCTTCGGGTGGACGATGCCCAGCTGATGGATATCCTGAGGGCTGTGAAGGAAGTAAAGGGCCTGCTGGGAGTCCACTGCGAAAACGGCACCCTCATCAACGCCCTGGTGGCGGAGCAAAAAGCCCTGGGGAACCTCTCCCCGGCGGCCCATCCGGTTAGCCGCCCGGCGGAGGCGGAGGCGGAGGCGGTATCCCGGCTGTGTTACATTGGCAGGCTGGTGGGCTGGCCCGTCACCGTGGTGCACCTGAGCACCGCCTTGGGCCTGGCGGAGGTGGAAAAGGCCCGGGCTATGGGCCAGCGGGTCATCGCGGAAACCTGCCCCCAATACCTGCTCCTCACGGAGGAAAAGTACCAAGAGCCCGGCTTTGAAGGGGCCAAGTATGTCTGCTCCCCGCCCCTGCGCCGGGAGGAGGACCGGCAGGCGTTGCTGGCCGCCGTCCGGGAGGGCCGCATCGACACCATTGCCACGGACCATTGCTCCTACAACTTCCAGGGGCAAAAAACCTTGGGAGAAGCGGATTTCTCCCGGATTCCCAACGGCCTGCCCGGAGTGGAGCACCGCCCGTCGCTGGTGTACAGCGCTCTGGTGGAGCCGGGGCTGCTAGCCCCTCAGGACATGTGCCGCCTGCTCAGCGAAAACCCCGCCAAGCTCTACGGCATGTATCCGCAGAAGGGAGCTTTGCTCCCCGGCAGCGACGGGGACATCGTGATCTGGGAGGGGGGCCTCAGCGAGACCCTCTCCGCCGCCACCCAGCTGCAAAACGTGGACTACACCCCCTTTGAGGGGATGCGGATCACAGGCCGGGCCCGGGACGTGCTGCTGCTGGGGGAACAGGCCGTGGCAAACGGCCAGGTCACAGCCCGAAACCTAGGCCGCTACGTGGCCCGGGGGCCCATGGTCCTGCCCTGACCCTACCCAGAACAGGAGGCGAGCGTATGTATACCCTCACCGTAAACGGCGTGCCCCATCAAACG
>JARKQO010000391.1 GCA_029974855.1 Eubacteriales bacterium | reverse complement strand
ATAGGTGGCCTTGCGCTGGCTCTGGATATAAGGGCCGAAGGCCCCGCCCACATCCGGGCCCTCGTCGTAGGTGAGCCCCGCCTGGCGCAGGCTTTGGTAGATCAGCTCCACAGCGCCGGGAACCTCCCGTTCCTGGTCGGTATCCTCCACCCGGAGGATGAAGGTGCCGCCCTGCTGCTTGGCAAAGAGATAGGTGTACAGGGCCGTGCGCAGGCCGCCCAGGTGCAAATAGCCCGTGGGGCTGGGGGCAAATCGGGTACGGATCATAGGGGGAAAACCTCCTGTAGGGGCGGAGCCCCTAAACGTTCACTTGCTTCTTAAAGGTATCCTTCAGGCCCACCACCCGGTTGAACACGGGCAGGGAGGCGGTGCTGTCGGGGTCCTTGCAGAAATAGCCCATGCGCAGGAACTGGAAGGTGTCCCCCACCTGGGCGGAGGAAAGGGATTTCTCCAGGTAGCCCTGGCGGATGACAAGGCTGTCGGGGTTCAGGCGGCTGAGGAAATCCTTTTTGTCCCCGGGGGCGGGGGCAGCCCCGGCCTCTTCCTCTTCCTCCTCAAATCCGCTGTCTACGGGACCGCCGCCCGCAGGGCCGCCGTTCGCAGGACCGTCCTCCTCCCGGAGCAAGGGCTCGTATAGCCGAGCCTCAAAGGGGATGTTCTCGCTGGCGCTGACCCAGTGGAGCGTGCCCTTCACCTTGCGGTTGGAGCCCTCGGTGCCGTTCTTGGTGTCCATGTCCACAGTGCAGAGCACAGCGGTGATGTTCCCCGCTTCATCTTTTTCGCAGCCGTCGCAGCGGACGATGTACGCGCCTTTCAGGCGCACCTCGCCCCCGGGGACCATGCGGAAGTACTTCTTGGCGGGGACCTCCATGAAGTCCTCCTGCTCAATGAAGAGCTCCCGGGTGAGCACGGTGGCGTGGCTGCCCATTTCCGGACGGTCCGGGTGATTTTCCAGGGTCAGTTCCTCCCGCCGGTCTGCGGGCCAGTTGGTGAGGATCACCTTCAGGGGGTTCACCACGGCCATGGCCCGGGGAGCGGCGCCGCCCAGGTCCTCCCGGACGCAATATTCCAGGAAGGCGTTGTCCACGGTGCTGTCGGTTTTGGACATGCCCACCTGGTCGATGAAGCTGCGGATGGAGGCGGGGGTGAAGCCCCGGCGGCGCATGGCGCACAAGGTGGGCATGCGGGGGTCGTCCCAGCCCCGTACGGCCCCGGTTTCCACCAGCATGCGCAGGTAGCGCTTGGACATGACGGTGCGGGTGAGGTTCAGCCGGGAGAACTCGATCTGGCGGGGCCTGCCAGGGAGCATATGGGCGGCCTTTTCCACCACCCAGTCATACAGGGGCCGGTGATCCTCATACTCCAAAGAGCAGAGGCTGTGGGTGATGCACTCCAAAGCGTCCCCGATGGGGTGGGCGAAGTCATACATGGGGTAGATGCACCACTCCTTGCCGGTGCGGTGGTGCTCCTTGTAGAGAATCCGGTACATGGCGGGGTCCCGCATGTTCATGTTGGGGCTGGCCATGTCGATCTTCATGCGCAAAATCATGGAGCCCTCGGGGAACTCCCCGGCCCGCATCCGGCGGAACAGGTCTAGGCTTTCCTCCACCGGGCGGTCCCGGTAGGGGCTGTTTTTGCCGGGCTGGGTCAAGGTGCCCCGGTACTCCCGCACCTGCTCCGGGGACAGCTGGCACACGTAGGCCAGGTCCCGCTTGATCCAATCCTCGGCAATTGCATAGCACTGGGGATAATACTCGCTGGCGAAGAACAAACCGCCGTTCCAGTCGTAGCCCAGCCAACGGATGTCCTCCATGATGCCTTCCACGTACTCGGTTTCTTCCTTGGCGGGGTTGGTATCGTCAAAGCGCAGGTTGGCCAGGCCGCCAAAGTCCTCGGCGGCGGCAAAATCCGCGATGAAGGCTTTGCAATGGCCAATGTGCAAATAGCCGTTGGGCTCCGGGGGGAAGCGCGTATGTACCCGCTGGACCCGGCCGCTGGCAAGGTCCTCCCGGATGATGTCCCAAATGAAATTGGATTTGGCCGGATTGCGCTCCATGGATGGCCCTACCTTTCCCCCAACGGGTTGATCCCTCTGGTTTCGCATCATTATAAAGGGAAAAGCGCCATTTGGCAAGGGCGCGGGGCGGCAAAGGGCTATTTTTGTTTGGGTTGCCTGCGGGGTTTGCCTTCCCCCGGGCCGTCCTGTTGCTTTTTCCGGTACCCTGGGGTACAATTATGCTAACAAAGAAGGTTAAGGGAAGGCCACAAAAGGAGAAGCGCTATGGAATACCGCGATTTGGGACGCACAGGCAAAAAAGCCGGGATCATCGGCCTGGGCTGCGAGCATCTGGATGGAAAGCCCTATGAGCAGGTTCACAGTACCCTACAGGCGGCCCTGGAGGGGGGCGTGAACCTGCTGGATGTGTTTATGCCCGGGGAGGAAGTCCGCCGCAACATCGTAAAAGCCCTGGGCTCCCGCCGCAAGGACGTGATGATCCAGGGGCACATCGGCTCCACCAACGTGGGGCAGCAGTACGACATCAGCCGGGACATGCCCACGGTCCGCAAGAATTTCGAGGAGCTGCTGCGGCTCTTTGGCGGATATATCGATTTTGGCATGATGTTCTTTATCGACAGCCAGGAGGACTACCGCAAGGTTTTTGAGACGGAGTTTGTGGAGTATGTGGTGGGCCTGAAGGAAAAGGGGGATATCGGGCACATCGGCTTTTCCTCCCACAACCCCGTCACCGCCGCCCGGGTGGTGAACACGGGGGTGGTGGAAACCATGCTTTTTAGCATCAATATGGCTTTTGACCTGTATCCGGCCCAGAAGTATGTGCTGGACAGCCTGGATCAGGGCTTTGACCCGGGGCTGTTCCACGGCATCGACCCCCAGCGGGCGGCGCTCTACAAGCTGTGCGAGCAAAAGGGCGTGGGCATCACCGTGATGAAGGCTTTGGGGGCGGGCAAGCTGCTCTCCCCGGAGCACACCCCCTTTGGCAAGCCCATGACCACGGCCCAATGCCTCCACTACGCGCTAAGCCGCCCGGCTGTGGCCAGCGTGCTGCCGGGCTGCCAGACGGCGGAGCAGATGCGGGATGTGCTGGCCTACCTGACCGCGGACGAGGCCCAGCGGGATTACGCGGAGGTGCTGAACACCGCCAGCAGGGAGTTCCGGGGCAGCTGCGTCTATTGCAGCCATTGCCAGCCCTGCCCCAGCGAAATCGACATCGCCGCCGTGAACAAGTACCTGGACATCGCCCGGCTGGATGAAGGCCAGATTCCGCCCTCGGTGCGGTCCCACTACCGGGCCCTGGCCCATGGGGGGGATGAGTGCATCCAGTGCGGAAGCTGTGAGGAGCGCTGCCCCTTTGGGGTGTCCATCATAGAAAATATGGCGGAGGCCCACAGGCTGTTGGGGTAACGGGGGATACCATCCATAACGCCCTCGTGGGGACGAAGCCTTCATAATTCTACGCGGCTTAGCGCCTGGCTCACCTGACATCTTCCAATTGAAGCTCCAAATGGAACTGCCGTACTTCGCCCGGTTCCAGATATGCCAGCTCCTGGCGGCTGCGGGCCTTTGCCCGTCCCTCGGGGTACCATGTACCGGGTTCAAGGCCGCACACATAGTCCCCTTCGCCCATCTGCTTCCATTGAATCAGCTTGGGCAGTTCATCCAAACGGAAAAAGAGCTTTGCCTGTACGCCCAGCTCTTCATTGCGGATGCCGGCAAAAACCCGGGGGTTCTCTGCCGCCTCATAGGCATGGTAAAACACCTGCTCCTGATAGCCCGGCGTGGGCTTTTCAAAGGAGCGGCAGGTGGGCAGGCCTGGCTCCGCTTCCAGGTCCCGGGCTTGCACCGTGGTTTCCCGGGAGGTGAGGAGCTTCGCGCCCCGGCCCACCAACGGATGCCCGAAGTTGAAATGATATAACAGCATCAGCGGTTGGGCGGAAAACCCGCAGTTTTCCAGGGTGTCCGTCAGGAGGATGCGGTTTTCCCCGCAGATTACCTTGATTTCCCTTGTCATTTGCAGGTTTTCCCCAAAAACGGCCGCTTCTGCCAGGGTCCCGCACAGTGTGATGTGGTAATCGTCCCCCAGCCATGCTCCCTTGCAGTTAGTATTGTCCGCCACCAACATGCCGGCCCGTCCGTGAAGGCCAAGGGCCTCTCCTTCATCCACACAGGCGGCGCCCATGTGGGTATAGCCGCAGGTGGTGAGCAACCCGCCCATAAAGCCCCGGAGAAACAGATTCCCGCCATATTGGCAAAGGGCCGGGGAGACAGGGCCGGTTTTGGAGATAAACCCGATGGGAATGGATTTGTAGCTGCACCAGCCAAGGTCCATGCCCCGGTCCGGAAGGACGGAAAAGGACAGGCCCGCGCCCGTGGCCACCTCGTAACAGCGCATTCCGCGCCCTGGGCCATCCTCCAGCACGGTTTTGCGAACCCCGCATATTTGGGAAAGGTCGCCCACGTGTTGCGCGATCTCGCGCTTGGTATAGGTTTTTCCCCAAAGCTTCATAAAAAGGACACTCCCTCCAAAACAGTTGCCAGCCATGATCCGGGCGCGGTTACGCGCTCAGGAAGCGTTCATATTCGTTGCACAGCCAAACCTCCGGCGCTTCGTCCTCCTCAATTTCGGTGAAGCGGTTGGCGGAGCCAAGGAAGATATTGTCCGTCTTGTCGTCGTTGACAGAAGAAACCTCTCCCAACACAAGGTCTCCGGCGCCCTCCTTGGCCCAGAAGCTGTGGTAGAGCCCTGGGGTCAGCGTAACCGACGCGCCCTTTTCCACCTCGATGATCTGTCCGGGTTCCACTCTTCGCACAATGCCGTCCATCTTCACCATGAAGGCGCTTTGGGTATCCAGCCCGCCGTCCGGTGTGGAGGCGTAAAGCTGTATCCCCAGGGTGCCGCCGCCCCGGTTGATGATGTCCTCCGTTTTGGCGATGTGGAAATGCAAGGGCAGCGCCTGCTTCGTCTCATGGCGCAGGATGATCAGCTTTTCGGCATAGGGGGTGCCATAGGAAGGGTCCTCCAGGCAGCCGTTGCGGAGGGTGAAGAGCACTCCGCCCACATGGGGGAAATCCCCGCTGCCAAAGTCCGTCACATCCCACCCCAGCATGACTTTGCGCAGGTTTTCCAAAGCCCCCCTGTTTTGGAGCCAATCCTCCGCCGCCCAATAGGCGAAAGGGGGCAATTTCAACGAGTTCCGCTCCAATACTTCCTTGGCCCACCGGATCGCGCGGTTGATTTCCGAACGCTTCATAGATACCCTCCTCTTTTGAGATAATGGGAGCGCGCCTTCCCAGGCGCTCCATCAACAAGAATCGTCGCCTATATCTTATATTCTGAGAAGATGATCTCCAGCTTCTCGGGATTTTGACCCGCCAGGTTCTCAATTTGCTGCACGAAAAGCACCAGCGCGTCCAGGACGGCCATTTCCGCCAAGTGGGAGTAAGACTTGAAGCTGGTTCCTTCCACGCTGGAAACCAGCACATAGTCCGCCAGGCTGGATACGGGCGAATACTCGTGTCCTGTGACGGCTATGGCTCTCAAGCCCTTCTCCTTTGCCAGCTCCAGCCCCTGCACCACCTGTTTGGAGGAGCCGGATTTGGAAATGGCCACCACGATGTCTTCCGGGTCCGCCAAATTGATGTGGTTGATGAAATACTCCGGAATCATGTTATAGCTGCAGCGGATGCCGATGCGCCCCAGGCGGAAGCCCAGATATTGGGCCAGGGAGCTGGTGTTGCCCGCAGCCACGATATGGGTCTGCTTGCTTTGGGAAATCAAGGTGGCGCACTCAATCATGGTTTCCTGAGACAGGTTGCGCCCGATGGCCAGGATGCTTCCCGCATATTTTTGAAACAGCGGGAGGATGGAATTGCCGTCGGCATTGTTGCTTTCCAGGTTGGTAATGTCCAGCTGTTGGCTGCCAATATCCCGGGACAGGCAGATGCGCATCTGGTAGTATCCCTTGTATCCGATGTGCTGGCACAGGCGCACCACCGTGGCGTCGCTGACTCCGCTAAGCTTCGCCATCTCAGATACGTTGGCGTTGACAGCTTTTTCCGGATAGGACAGGATGAAATCGGCCACTTTTTTCTCCGCCGAGAAAATTTGGTCGTAGTGATCGCGGATGGTTTGGACCACGCTTCTCTCATCAGTCAACGCCATGGGGCTCCCTCCATTCCTTTTACCGCGAAGTCCCTATTTTGTACTATATCATGTTTTTACCAAGCCCGATAGATATTCCGCCAGAAAACCGCCCACATAGGCGGCCCCCAGGCCGATGGCGGTTGGCGTGGCCGTGGCGGCGTCAACGCTGGGCTCGCACCACACGCCTTTGCCAAGCAAGGCATGGATCTGGGCGGAGAATTGCCTTCCTTCCTGTTCCGCCGGCAAGGTGAGGACGTGCTGATATTCCTCCTGGCCATAGCCGTCCCCCATCAAAAAGCGGGCGGCGGCCATGGCGACGCCCCCCGCAAGGCCCGCGCCACTCGCTTCGCCCCTTCCCCGTGGGCCAGGGCCCAATAGCGGGTATGCAGTACCAGCAAAGGAACCGGTATCTCCCCGTGTACAACCTTCAACGCATCGGCCACATCCGCCGGGTCCAAAAGGCGGACCGTCCGGCCCGCGTAATAGGCCAGCTCATCCTCGTTCATGCTGAAGATATGGACATGGGGGGCCAGCGCCCGGTTCACGATACGGCTAAAGGCGGGGTCGTGGTAGCATCCGTCCTCGAAAAACACCGTCCCCTCCGCCGGCATCCGCTCCATGGCCGCTGCAAGCTCCCCGAGCCGCATGAGCAGAAGGGCACGGTTATGCATGGCATTAAAGCCGGATACCAAAGACAGCTTTGCCCCGGGTCCTCTTCTTTGGATTTTCCGGCAAAGACCGCACCCGGAACCCATAATCAGGGTAATCATCCCCGATGATCTGAATGCCCTAGCCGATGGCGTCCTGTAAGCTGTATGCCTCCAGGGTCCAGGACCTTTAGAATCCATTGGGCCCCAGTTCATAGCGCATCAGGCTGCCGCCGAAAGTGGCGTAGTCGATGCTGAGGCAGGGTCCCAGATGAGTCCCTTTTCCAAAGGCCTGGATGGTAAAAGCCCGCTCTGGCAAAAAGGCCTTGCCACCCATATCATCCAGGACCCATTGCCGGGTATCGCTGGCGCGGGACATGCCGATGGCCACGGGCCCGGAAGCCCCCTGTAAGGCCACCAAAGCCATGCTGACTTCCGCCTTGCCCGTTTCTTTCTCCACGCGCTCCCACATGGCCTCGGACAGGCAGGGGAGGGCCCCGTAGCCCGCATGGAAAATTATTCCATACACCGGGGAAAAGGGGAGAGGCGGTTTGGGCGCTTTACAGCCCCTGGCCCGGTTGCTCCAACGGGGGCCCTATGGTACAATGAGCCGGACACCAATGGCGAGGAAGGGGGATTTGGCATGCTGCGGCTTCATCAGCTTCCCCTTTCCCTGGAGGAAGCCCCCCGTCTGGACGGGGAGCTGCTGCGGAGCCTTTGCGCCAAGCGGCTTCGCCTTCCGGTGAACCAGATGAAATCCGTCACCTTGGTGAAGCGCAGCCTGGACGCCCGGGACAAGACCAACGTGCACTTTGCCCTCACCGCCGACGTGAGCCTCACAGGAGGCGATAAGGCGGAGAAGGCCCTGGCAGCCAAGGAAAAACCCAATGAGATCGCCTACCTGGAGGACGAAAAAGCCACCCAGCACTCCCGTTTATGGGAAAACGCCCCCTGGCCTGGCCAGGAGCCCAGGCCATGGGTGGTGGGGGCCGGACCGGCGGGGCTTTTTTGCGCCTATGCCTTGGCCCGGCGGGGGGCCAGGCCCCTTTTGATCGAGCGGGGCCGCCCGGTGCAGGAGCGGAGCCTTTCGGTGAAGGACTTCCAGGCCCAGGGCATCCTGGACCCGGAAAGCAACGTGCTCTTCGGGGAGGGAGGCGCGGGGGCCTTTTCCGACGGCAAGCTCACCTGCGGTCTGAACCATCCTTACATCCCCACGGTGCTGCGGATTCTGGCGGACTGCGGCGCGCCGGAGGAAATTCTTACAGCCGCCCATCCCCACATCGGCACGGATAAGCTGCGGCAGGTGCTGACGGGCCTTCGGGCCAAGCTGTTGGACATGGGGGCGGAAATCCGCTTCGGCCACAGGCTGGAGGGCCTCACCCTGAAGCAGGGGCGGATAGCGGAGGCGGTGATCAGCTTTTCCCAGGAGGTTGGGGCCCCAGGCGGTTCCCCAACCAGTCCCCCGGGGGATGCGCCCCGGACCAGCTATGCT
>JARKQO010000386.1 GCA_029974855.1 Eubacteriales bacterium | reverse complement strand
GGCCTTGTCCACATTCCGGCGGATGAGAAGGGTCATAAGGATTTCAGCCAGATCATCGACCATGCCCTCCGCCTGGGCGGATACCCCCAGGACCGGCAGTTCGCCGGCATCAACGGCGGAGAGACCCTCACCACGGGCTTTGGCCGCCAGACCGTGCTGGACAACGCCCCGGCTATCATTGACGCGGTAAAGGCCGGGCAGATCAGCCGTTTCTTTTTGGTGGGCGGATGCGACGGGGCCAAGCCCGGGCGCAACTACTACACTGATTTTGTAAAGCAGACCCCCGCCGATTCCGTGATTCTCACCTTGGCCTGCGGCAAGTTCCGCTTCAACGACCTGGACATGGGCTCCATCGGGCCCTTCCCCCGGATTTTGGACATGGGCCAGTGCAACGACTCCTATGGGGCCATCCAGGTGGCCTTGGCCCTGGCGGGCGCCTTTGGCTGCGGCGTCAACGACCTGCCTTTGACCTTGGTGCTGAGCTGGTATGAGCAAAAGGCCGTCTGCGTCCTGCTGACCCTTCTGGCCCTGGGCGTGAAGAACATCTACATCGGGCCCACCCTTCCCCTTTTCTTCTCTGCCACGGTGCTGGCGGTTCTGGTGGACATGTTTGGCCTGAAGCCCATCACCAACCCCGCGGATGATCTGAAGGCCATGCTGGGGGCCTAAAAACAGGAAAAAAACAAAAGGTACAGCCTAGCAAGCGGCAGAACAGCGGTTCTGCCGCTTGCTGCGCTGTGTTGCCCCCGGAGGGCCTGAAACGCCCCCGGAGCCAGTGGTATCGGGGCTTTGCGGCTGTGGGCCCCCATAAGATGCCCGGGCCTGGGCGGGGAGGGCAGAAGCGGATCCGGGAGGCGGTGGAACATATTTTCAGAATGGAAACTTTGCAGAATCCTATTTTTGTGTTGTCACTGTTGGGAAAACGTGGTATACTCATCTCCCCTCAAATTCGAGGTGGAAAATGCTTCCATACTACCCCTTGTGATGACTCCACCAAAGGCCGGCACATTTCGTTCCCCAGCAGCTGGAATGCCCGGTTCACCCTTCTCCTGACCGGTCCTCGTGGGGGCCTGGGGCCCCACTTATGGACAATCAGTGGCTAATGAAACAATTGCGTAACTTTTTCCCGGTTGCTGAAAACGAGTATTTAATGGGTTATCCGATTCAATTTGCCAAGTTTTTCACCAATCGATACCTTGCTGGGGCGAAAAAATTAAATTTTTTTAATTTTTTATTTCAAAATGGTTGCATTTTCGCCACAGTTGGTATATATTGGTTCCATCTCCCTCAAAAAGGGCGGGAGAGGCACCTTCGCAAGAGTAATTTCCGCGAATGGGATCCGGTCGGTATCTTGCCTACGGGCCATGTGCCCGGATCACCCCGCCCTATGAAAGAATAACGCAATATTGGTTCGCAAGCAGAAGATATCCGCGCTACTTGAGTAAACATTCCAAAGATGTGGAGCGTACGTGCAATGAGTGAGAAGACAGAGCGTTCTCTAAAAAAGATGTCCCGCGAGGACTTGGTTCTGCTGATTTACGAGCTCATGGAGGAAAATGAGCAATTGCAAACCACCGCTGCTCCCGTTCAGGGGAGGGCCAATGGCCCCGCCTCCTCCCAGGCCTCCCCTGCTTCTGCGCCCGTTGCGGAAAAACCCGGGCCCCAGGCCGCTGCTGCCCAGCCGGTGTATGTTCCCGCGTCCGTTGCGGAGAATCTGAGCTTCAGGGCCCCGGCGGCCCCCCAGCCCACCCAGGCCTCCCCTTGGGCTGCGGAAAACGTTCCCCCCAGGGCCCAGGCCCCCGCTCCCAGCCAGCCCCTTTCTGGACTTGGTTGGGCGGCGGAAAGCCATGGCGCAGGGGTTGCGGCTCCCTTCGCTCCCGAGCTGCTGCAGGCCCCGGCGCCTAATGGGGAAAACCAAGGCCCCAGGCCCCAAGCCCCGGTTATGCCCCAGGCTCCCGCTGTGGCTCAGGCCCCGGCTGTACCTCAGGCCCCCGCCATGGCTCAGGCGACCGTTATGCCGCAGGCTCCCGCTATGAACCAAGTCCAGGCCATGCCGCAGGCTCCCGCTGTGAACCAAGTTCAGGCTATGCCGCAGGCTCCCGCCATGGCTCAGGCGACCGCTATGCCTCAGGCTTCCGCTATGAACCAAGCCCAGGTCATGCCCCAGGCCCCCGCTATGAATCAAGTTCAGGCTATGCCCCAGGCTCCCGCTATGGCCCAACCGCCCCAGGCTCCCGCCTGGGCTATGGGCAACCCGGGCCCCAGGCCTCAGGCCCCCGTGGCTCCCCAATCCCCCTATGGACCTGGGTGGGCTCCGGCTAACCCCGGCTTCTGGGTCCCGGCCTCTGCTGCGCCCCAGTCCCCCTACGGGCCCGGGTGGGCAGCGGGCAATCCCGGCTTCTGGGCCGCTCCCCAGCCGCCCCAAGCCCCCATGGTTCCCCAGCCCCCTATGGCTCCGCAGGCCCCCGGGCCTGTGGAGGAGAGCCCCGAACGCAAGGCGGCCGCTCCCACCTTTGTGGAGCCGGTTCAGGAGGCTGCCCATATAAAGGAAGAATCCCGACCCCACGAGCCTGTTGTGAGCGCTGCCAGGCCTGTCCGGTCCGCCGCGCCGGTGGAGGGATACCGGGAATACCGCGAAGCCAAGGCCGCCGCGCTGGTCTCCCTGGAGCAAATGGATGAGGTTCAGCTGAGCGACGAAATTCGCCGCCTCAAGGACAGCATCGAGGCCCTCAGAAGCAGCCTGGAGGAATGGAGCGGAAAGCAGAACCGCACCTCCAGGGTGGCCCGGGGCCAATACGGGGAGGGTGTACGATGAAGAACGACGAACAATACCGCCCTAGCCTTGCTGAGCTGAAAAGCGAGCTGAAACGCATTCGCACCCGCAAAAACCGGCGCAGGTGGTCCGCCACGGCGCTGACGGTGCTGACAGTGGCGCTGTTTGCGGCCGGTTACCTGTCCTCCTCCCGCTTCGCCCTGCTGCGGGTGAACGGCGGCAGCATGGAAAGCACCTTGGTGGCCGGGGACGTGGTGTTTTGCGAGAAGGGCGTCCCCGTGACCCGGGGCGATATCGTGGCCTTTGAACGGGAGGGGATCCTCCTGGTAAAGCGGGTCATCGCCATGGAGGGAGATCAGGTTAACATCACCTTTGACGGCAAGGTGTACGTCAACGGCGTGCCCATTCAGGAGGGATACCTGGCCGGTGAGAGCCAGGGCCTTGGGGACGTGATCTACCCGGTGGTGGTTCCCGCGGGACAGGTGTTTGTGCTGGGCGACCACCGCGCCGTTTCCGTGGACAGCCGGGACAGCTCTTTGGGTATGGTTTCCTTAAAGGAAGTCATCGGAAGCGTAAAGGCCCTGATTTGGCCTTTGCAACGCCTCCTTTGGATGTAGAGACTCAGTAAGCCAGGGCGCCGGCGGCGGTTGCAAGGTCGCAGGCGCGCCTATGGACCAGTGTAAGCCCCACAGGGCCTGTGGAAAGGAAGAAACCGGATGAGAGCATTTGGATCGGAAAGGAATCAATTGAGAAAACGCAGGCCGTATAAGGGATGGCGCGGCTGGGCCCTCAGTTTGATTAGTCTGCTGTGCGTTATGGTGCTGCTGGCAGGCATGGTATTGGTCGATCTACCGCTGCCCGAGGTGTTTGCCGCGGACGCGGTGCTCATCTGTGAAGAAGAAGAACATGCCCATGATTCCTCTTGCTATGTGGACCAGCTGTCCTGCCAGGAGGAGGAGCATCTTCATATAGAAACCTGCTTTGACAAGAACGGCGCGCTGATTTGTACCGCCGCCGAGCACACCCATGACGAGAATTGCCATACCCAGGTGCTGGTTTGCGAGAAGGCGGAGCATCAGCATACCGTAAGCTGCTATGCCCTGCCCACCAGGATGGCCGCGCCGGAGCCGGTACAGGAGCCGGTGCAGGTTCAGGAGCCGGTACAGGTCCAGGTGCAAATGCCCCAGCAGAGCCAGGAGCCGACGCAGACCCAGGAGCCGGTACAGGTGCAGGTGCAGATGCCCCAGCAGAGCCAGGAGCCGCAGCAGCCTCAAGGGGCTGGTGAGATCCTTGGAACCAACCAAATCCAGAATCCTGACCAGCTCCAGAGCCTTGGGCAAGGGCAGGAATCTCTGAACCTTGAACAACTCCAAAACCTTGAGCAAACCCAGAAATCCGAAGGAGAGCCCCTGGAGCCCGAAGAATCCCTGGAGCCCGAAGAGTCTTTGGAGCCCGAAGAGTCCCTGAAGCCCGAAGAATCCCCGGCGCCCGACCAGGAGCCCACTGAGGAGCCCCCGGTTACCCTGGCCCTCAACGGCCTTGTTCCCCAGCGGGGGACGGTGGCCGTGAACGAAGAGATTGTATGGACCTTCGAGGCCTCCGGCGCGGAGGAGATTGAGTACCAGATCACAAACGCCCAGGGAGGCATAGTGGCTTCCGGCATGCTGACCACCGAGCGCTCCGTGGCTTGGAGGACCGGCGCTGGCGGGGTGTATGGCATCACGCTAATCGCCCGGAACCAGACCGAGCAGGCGGTGGCATCCTCCTTTGTCAGCGTAACGGCGGGCCCGCTCCAGGCGGCCATCAGCTCCAGCATGCGCTACGCCTGTGCCGGGGAGCTGGCCTTGGGCTTCACCACCAGCATCACAGGGGGCTACCAGCCCTACACCGTGGAATACTGGATCGAGGCCAACGGGCAGGTGGTGTTTGAAAAGACCGGCTACGAGCCCACCATCACCCATATGCCCGGCGGGTTTGGGGTGCATACCCTGAACATGCGCGTGGTGGACGCCATGGGCGACAGCGTTTTCACCCAGTACTCCATTCCCGTGGCCGTTCAGGAGACCGAGACCCGGAGCGACTGGGAGGAGGCCTTCCGGGATCTGGTGCTCACCGGGGACTATGCCAAGGATATTGTAACCATCGCCGCCACCCAGATAGGGTACCAGGAGAGCACCCGCAACTTTATCATCAATGAGGAGGGCAAGGTTCGGGGTTATACCCGCTACGGCCACTGGTACGGAGCGCCTTACGGCGACTGGTGCGCCATGTTCGTGAGCTTTGCCGCCAACTACGCCCAAATCCCCGAGGAGTTTTTGCCCAGAGAGGCCAACACCAACCGCTGGAAGGCGGCGCTGGGCTCCCTGTATGTGGATGCTTGGAGCGGATATGTACCCCAGGCGGGGGACCTGATCTTCTTCAACCATGACGGCGGGACGGAGCCCCAGCATGTGGGCATCGTGTCCGGCATCGGAAGCGGTTACGTCATTTACACCATCGAGGGCAATAGCGGCAACGCCGTTTCCCAGAAGGAATACGCCCTGACGGACGGGTCCATCGTGGCCTATGTGCCCATGTCTGTGGTGAAGGAGCGGGCCTATGGGCCCCAGAAGCCCGCCCAGGAGCCGGATACGGACCAGGAAACCAACGAAACCAACGAAAACCAGAATGAGGAAAACGGGGGAAAACCCCTGCCCAGCCCCTTGTGCGGGCTTGTGTGGCATGGCCACAGCGAGGACTGCTACGATGAAAACTTCAACCTGATCTGCGGCCTTACGGAGCATGCCCACACCCTGGAATGCTACCAGGAGCCGGAGGCTCAGGAAACCGAACCCACCGAAAGGACCCCTCTGTGCGGCCTTGGGGAGCACACCCATAGCGAAGCCTGCTACGATGAGGCAGGGAACCTGATCTGCGGCTTGGAGGAGCATGTCCACACCGAGGAATGCTACCAGGAGCCGGAGCCGGAGACTGAAGAAACCGAACCCGCCGAAAGGACCCCTCTGTGCGGCCTTGCGGAGCACACCCATAGCGAAGTCTGCTACGATGAGGCAGGGAACCTGATCTGCGGCCTTACGGAGCATACCCACACCGAGGAATGCTACCAGGAGTCGGAGACTGAGGAAACCGAACCCACCGAAAGGACCCCTCTGTGCGGCCTTGCGGAGCACACCCATAGCGAAGCCTGCTACGATGAGGCAGGTAACCTGATCTGTGGCCTTGCGGAGCATGTTCACACCGAGGAATGCTACCAGGAGCCGGAGACTGAGGAAACCGAACCCGCCGAAAGGACTCCTGTTTGCGGCCTTGCGGAGCACACCCATAGCGAGGCCTGCTACGATGAG
>JARKQO010000353.1 GCA_029974855.1 Eubacteriales bacterium | reverse complement strand
GCCTGCGTGCTGGAAAACGGGATGATCACGGTATGCGGCACCGGCAAGGACCTGCTGGCCTCCGATGTGGTGAACAAGGCTTACTTGGGCGCGTAGAAAGGAAGGCTGCCATATGATTCGCAACTGGAACGAGGAATCGCTGGACCACCGCAACGCCCTTTTGTATGCCATGGGCATCAGCGAGGAGGACGCGGCCCGCCCGGTGATCGGCCTGGTGAACTCCTGGAACGAAATGAACCCCGGTCATTATCCCCTGCGGGATGTGATCGACGAGATGAAGCAAGAGATTTACGCCGCCGGGGCCCTGGCCCTGGAGCTGCCCATCAGCGGCATTTGCGACGGCATCTGCAGCAACACCCCCGGGGACCGCTACACCCTCCCCGCCCGGGACTTGGTGTCCAGCGAGGTGGAAACCGTGGCGGAGCTGAACATGCTGGAGGGCATGGTGATCATGGCCACCTGCGACAAGGTGGTGCCCGGCATGCTGATGGGAGCCCTGCGGGTGAATATCCCCACGGTGATGTTCACCGGGGGCTTTATGGCCCCGGGGGAGCTGGACGGCCGCATGCTGACGCTGACCCACACCAAGCAGGCCTACGCCGCCTATATAGGCGGGGACATAGAGCGGGATGAGTACAAGGCCGTTGTGCGCAACGCCTGCCCCACCCCCGGAGCCTGCCCCTTCATGGGCACGGCCAATACCATGTGCGCCACCGCCGAGGTGCTGGGCTTCTCCCCCCACGGCAACGCCAGCGTGCGCAGCCAAACCCCGGCCTGGCACGCCCTTGCCAGGGAAGCCGGACGGAAGATCGTTCAGGCCGTGAGGGAGCAAAGGCGGCCTTTGGACTTTTTGACCCAGGCCAGCTTTGAAAACGTGGTGCGCTATATGATGGCCACCGGCGGCTCCACCAACAGCCTGCTGCACATCCCCGCCATTGCCCGGCAGGGCGGCTTTTCCATCACCCCGGAGACCTTTGACCTCATCAGCCAGGAAGTGCCCGTCATCAGCGCCATCTACCCCAATCACCCCAAGGATACCATGGTGGAGTTCAGCGGGGCGGGGGGGCTGGGGGCCGTGGTAAAGGAATTGGCCAAGGCCGGGAAGATTGACGTTCAGGCCCAGGGGATGTTCGGCAGCATCGAGGCTATGGCGGAAGCGGCGGAAAACGGGAACCCGGAGATCATCCGCCCCGTGGAGAATCCCCTGCATCAGCAGGGTGGCCTGGCGGTGCTCCATGGCAACATTGGCGCGGACAGCGCCATCGTCAAATTCAGCGCGGTGGAAAAGGACGCCTGGGTCTTTTCCGGCCCGGCCAGAGTGTACGATTCCCAGGACGACGCCTGGCACGCCATGCTCCAGGATGAGATTCACCCGGGGGACGTGGTGGTGATCCGCTACGAGGGCCCCAAGGGCTCTCCGGGGATGCCCCACATGGAAACCTTTATGGCGGCAGTGCTGGGTAAGGGCATGGGCACCCAAATCGCCTTGGTCAGCGACGGACGCTTCTCCGGGGCCACAGGGGGCCTGGCCATCGGCCATGTGAGCCCCGAGGCCTACGAGGGCGGCAACATCGCCCTCATTGAGAACGGGGACCGGATTCACATTGATATCGCCGCCCGCAGCCTGACTGTGGACGTGGACGAAGCGGAGTTTGACCGCCGCCGGGCCCAGTGGAAACCAGTGAAAAAGCCCGCCACAGGCTGGCTGGAGCTGTACCGCAAAAATACCACCAGCGCCCATCGGGGAGCGACGGTGTACTGGGACTAAGGCATACCCCCAACCGGGGGCCAAGGAAAGGGGAGCGGGGATATGGTCAGTTTGAAGGATGTGGCCGAGTATGCGGGGGTTTCCGCCAGCACCGTATCCCGCGTCCTTTCCGAGAAGCCGGTGGTAAACGAAAACACCCGGACCCGGGTGATGGAGGCCGTCCGCCTGCTGGACTACAAGCCCAACGAGCTGGCCAAGGGCCTGAAGCTGGGCCGCAGCAACACCATCGCCTTGCTGGTGCCCAGCATCCAAAACCTCATTTTTCCCGCCATCACCCGGGGCGTGGAGGACACCGCCCGCAAGGCCGGGTATACGGTCATCCTGTGCAACACGGACGAGGATGTGGAGGAGGAAAAGCGGTATATCGCCAGGCTGCGCACCCGCTTCATCGACGGGTTCATCGTGGCCTCCATGATGCCCGGCTCCGACCACATCCGCAAGCTGTGGCGGGAGGGGTTCCCGGTGGTGCTCACCAGCCGCATCTATGACGATACCATCGACGCGGTGGGGATTGATAACGAGGTGGCTATGTTTGACGCCACCCAGTACCTGATTCGGGGCGGACACAAAAAAATCGCCTTTGCCATGGGCCGGGAAGAGATTCCCCTGTATATGGACCGCTACAAGGGGTACCGGCGGGCCTTGGAAACCGCCGGTCTGCCCTACGACGAGCAGCTGGTGATCCACGAGACCACCGGCACGGCCAGCTTCTATTTCCTGATTCAAAACATGCTCAAAAGGGGCATCCGGCCCGACGCGGTGCTGGCCAGCAGCGACCCCAAGGCCTTTGTGGTGATGCGGGCGCTGCACGACGCGGGGCTGTCCATTCCCGGAGATGTGTCGGTAATGGGCATTGACAATGTGGAAACCAGCTCCCAAATCGAGCCGCCCCTTTCCACCGTGGCCCAGCCCCTGTATGAGATTGGGGCCCTGGCCGCCAGCAAGCTGATCCGCCAGATTCATCACAAGGAGAAAACCGGCAAGCTGGCCCCCGCCCAGGTGGACATTTTGAAAACGGACCTGATCATCCGAAAATCTACGAGATAAGGGAGGGCTTTTGATGGCGTCCCATGAGAAATTTCACTTTGCCTCTTTGGAGGAACTGCGTGCCAAGATCGCCGCGCTGGGCGTGGAGATTGCGCTAACCCAGGACCTTTCCCCCCTGGGGTCCCCGGTGCGGGTGGGGCATTTGACCGCCCCCAACGCCATGGCGGTGCTGCCCATGGAGGGCTGCGATTCCCAGCCGGATGGTTCCCCCAGCAAACTGGTGGAGCGCCGGTATTTGCGCTTTGCCGGCGGCGGGGCCGGGCTGCTGTGGTGGGAGGCCTGCTCCGTGGTGCCGGAGGGCCGGGCCAATGAATTGCAAATGATGATGACCCGGGAAAATGTGGGGCAGTTTGCGGAGCTGGTGAGGAAGGCCAATGCCGAGGCGGCCCGGCTAAACGGCCAGGACCACCGCCCGGTAAACGTGTTACAGCTGACCCATTCCGGGCGGTATTCCCGCCCCGTAGGGCATAAGGCCGCGCCCATCGTGCCCCAGCACGACCCCATTTTGGACCCCCGGGTGGGCCTTGCCCCAGACGCCCCTGTGGTGACCGATGCCTACTTGGACGATTTGATCGGCAGCTATGTGCTCTCCGCCAAGCTGGCAAGGGAAGCGGGCTTTGACGGGGTGGACCTGAAAAGCTGCCACCGCTATTTGCTCAGCGAGCTTTTGGCCAGCCATACCCGGGAAGGGCGGTATGGCGGCAGCTTTGAGAACCGCACCCGCTTTTTGCGGGAGGTGATCGGCGCGGTGCGGCGGGAGATGGGGGAGGACTTCATCATCGCCTGCCGCTTTAACGTGTTTGACGCCCATCCCTATCCCTATGGCTTTGGAGAGGATAGGGAGGACCTTTGGAAGTTTGATCCCGCCGAGCCCATGGCCTTGGTGCGCATGCTCCGGGAGAAGGGGGTGGGGCTGCTGAGCAACTCCGCTGGCAACCCGTACTACATCTATCCCCAGGTGACCCGGCCTTTTGATTTGTCCTCCTCCGGCGTTCCCGTGCCGGACGAGCACCCCCTGGAAAGTGTGGCCCGGCTCTTCGCCTTTTCCGAGATGATTCAAAAGGAAGCGGGCAGCGTGCCGGTGGTGGGCAACGGGTATTCCTGGCTCAGGCAATTTGCCCCTAACGCGGGCGCGGCCAATCTTCAGGCAGGTAACTGCGGCTTCATGGGGCTGGGCCGCTCCAGCTTCGCCTACCCGGATGCTCCTAGGGACATCCTCCGCAACGGGGCCATGGAGCCGGTCAAGTGCTGCACCGCCTGCTCCAAATGCACCCAGATCATGCGGGACCATGGCCGTACGGGCTGCGTAATCAGGGATGCCAAGGTGTACGCGCCCCTGTTCAAGCAATACCGCGCGGAGGCGGAAGCGAGGGAAAAGCGATGAGCAATTTATTGGAAAGCCGCGTAGGGCGCGTGATATCGGAAGGAACCACGGACTTCATCACCCGCCAAGTGCCGCTGCCCGAGGACGATGCGGTGGTGATCCGGGTGAAGGCCAGCGCCCTGTGCGGAAGCGATTTGCATATCTTCAAGGCCAAGCATCCTAGCGTGCCCTTGCCCGCCACCATCGGGCATGAGTTTTCCGGGGATATCACCGCTATTGGTAAGCAGGTGCAACACCTGCGCATTGGGGACAGGGTTACGGTGGAGCCCTGCGTGGCCTGCGGCGTGTGTGACGCTTGCCGCCACGGGGAATACGGCTCCTGTGACAAGCTGACCTTTGTGTACCGCCAGGGGGACGGGGCCATGGCGGACTATGTGACGGTGAAGGCCTCCTGCGTCTATCCGCTGCCCGAGGGCATGAGCTATGAGGCCGGGGCTTTGGTGGAGCCCTTGGCTGTGGCGGTGCACGCGGTGCGCCGGGCGGATATCCGCCTGGGGGAAAAGGTGCTGGTGCTGGGCGCGGGGGCCATCGGTCTGCTGGTAACGGCCCTGTGCAAGCGTATGGGCGCGGCGGAGGTCATCGTCTCCGATTATTCCGCTTTCCGCTTGGACATGGCCAAGGCCCTGGGGGCTACCCGGGTGGTGAACCCCGGCGCGGGGGACAGCCTGGAGGAGGCCGTGCGGGAGCTTACAGGAGGCCAGGGGGTGGACCAGGCCCTGGAGTGCGTGGGCCGGGAAGAGACCTTTGTGCAAGCCATGACGCTGCTTCGCAAAAAGGGCCTGGCCACGGTGGTGGGCATCTTTGAGCAGGGCCGGATTAACATCCCCGTGATGCGCTTGGTAAACCAGGAGATCCGCATACAGGGCTCCCAGGGCTATTGCTGGGACTTTCCCATCGCTCTGCAAATGGCCGGTGAAATCGGGCTGGAGCGGCTGGTGACCCACCGCTTCCCCCTGGAGGACTTGCAACAGGCCCTTCAGACCGCCCTGGACCGGACCCAGAATACCATCAAAGTCGTGCTGAAACCATAACGAGGGAGGACCTTTCGGGTGAAAAAGACAGCAATCGTCACCGGCGGCAGCCGCGGCATCGGCTTGGCCATTGCCAAGCAACTGGCGAGGGATGGATTCAACCTGGCCATTTTGGCGACCCAGGAACCGGAAATCCATCGGGGAAGCCTGGAAGAGCTGCGGGCGCTGGGAGCCGAGGTTTTGTACGTGAAGGGCAACGTGGGGATCGCGGCGGACCGGGAACGACTAGTGGCGGAGACGGTGAAGGCCTTTGGGGCCATCCATGTGCTGGTGAACAACGCGGGGGTGGGGCCCAAGGTGAGAAACGACCTGCTGGACATGACCGAGGAAAGCTGGGACTTTGTGATGGGGGTCAACACAAAGGGCAATATGTTTTTGACCCAGGCGGTGGCCAAGCAGATGCTTACGCAGGAAGTGGTGGGCAAGAAGCGCGGGGCCATCGTCAACGTCAGCTCCTGCTCGGCGGTGGTGTCCTCTGTGAGCCGAGGGGAGTACTGCGTGTCCAAGGCTGGGGTTTCCATGCTGACCACCTTGTTTGCGGACCGGCTGGCGGCGGAGGGCATCTACGTGAACGAGGTGCGGCCCGGGGTCATCGCCACGGACATGACCAGCGCCGTGAAGGAAAAATACGACGCGCTGATTGCGGCGGGAACCTTTCCTATTGCCCGCTGGGGCACGCCGGAGGATGTGGCGGGGGCGGTATCCGCGCTGGTGGGGGACCAGTTCCTCTATACCACGGGCAATTATATTGACGTGGACGGGGGCTTCCATATCAAAAGGCTGTAGGGGAGGCTCCGGCACAGCCAAGGCACGGGCTGGGGAAAGGGGGAAAAGGCGATGCGGGAAACAAACATCACATTGGGAGCGTTTACGCTGCCCGTCTACTCCCTGAACACGGTGGTGGTAGGCACCGGGGCGGCGGGCTACAATGCGGCGGACCGTCTTTTTCAGTATGGGCAGCGGGACATCGCCATGGTGACGGAGCATATCCTGGCGGGTACCTC
Source organism: Eubacteriales bacterium (assembly GCA_029974855.1). Next base: position 2,447 of record JARKQO010000353.1, on the reverse strand, counting down.
CCGCAACACCGGCAGCGACAAGCAGACCTACTACAAGCTGACCCTTTCCGGAGGGGACCCGGACAGCGTGCGGGAGATGGCCCAAACCCTTTTCGCGGGCCAGTGCATGGACGGGGATCACGCGCTGTGCGAAGCGGCGCTGTCGGCCCAGGGCTTCCTTCGGCTGGTGGAGCTGGGGGTTCCTTTTCCCCGCAACCGTTTCGGGGAGTTTATCGGCTATAAAACCGACCACGATCCTCGCCGCCGGGCCACCAGCGTAGGCCCCTATACTTCCAAGCGGATGACGGAGTGCTTGCAAGCCTCTGTGGAAGCCAAGAATATCGGGGTTTTTGACAAAATGCAGGTGGTGAAGGTACTCAGCGACGGGAAGCGGGTGCATGGTTTGCTGTGCCTGGACCTGGAAAAGGAAAAGGAGTACCGGGAGGCCTTTGTACTGTTCAACTGCCAAAACGTTGTGTATGCCACCGGGGGCCCGGCGGGGATGTATGCGGACAGCGTGTATCCCTTTGGGCATTATGGGGCGACGGGGCTGGCCTTTGAGGCGGGGGTGAAGGGCAAAAACCTCACGGAATGGCAGTACGGTCTGGCCTCTGTGCGCCCCCGCTGGAATGTGTCGGGTACCTATATGCAGGTGCTGCCCCGGTTCATTTCCACGGACCAGCAGGGCGGAGATGAGCGGGAATTCCTGTTTGACTTCTTCAAAAGCAAGGGGGATTTGCTCAGCAAGGTATTCCTGAAGGGGTACCAGTGGCCTTTTGACGTACGCAAGGTGGCGGGGGGGTCCTCCATCATCGATTTGCTGGTGGACATCGAAAGGGGAAAGGGCCGCAGGGTCTACTTGGATTTCCGGCAAAACCCCCGGGGGGAAGCGGTGGATTTTCAGAGCCTCGAAACAGAGGCCCATGCCTATTTGGAAAGGGCCGGGGCTTGCTTTGGCACCCCCATTGAGCGCCTGGAGCACATGAACGCGCCAGCCGTTGCCTTTTACAGGGACAAGGGTGTGGATTTGCACAGCGAGCCCTTGGAAATCGCCCTATGTGCTCAGCACAACAACGGCGGTCTAGATGTGGACTGTTGGTGGCACACCAATGTGGAAGGCTTTTTTGCCGTGGGGGAAGCGGCTGCCAGCCATGGAGTATACCGGCCTGGCGGCAGCGCCCTGAACGCGGGGCAGGTGGGCAGCACCCGGGCGGCCCAGTACATTGCCGCGAAGCGCCAAGGCCAGGCGGTGCCGGAGGAGGGCTTTGTAGAGGCCGTAGCCTCCCAGGCAGAGGACCTGCTGGAGCTGGTGAACCAGCTTTGGGATGAGCAAGAGGACAATGTAAAGCCTCTCTGGGAGGAGGCCACCGCCCGCATGAGCAGAATTGGCGGGGCCATCCGCAACCCTGAGGGGATTCGGGAGGGCATTTTGCAAATCCGGAAGCTGCTGGAGGACTTCTCCCGGGCCGTGCGCGTTCATCCCTCCCAGGGGGGCAGCCTGCACCGGGCCCTGCGGCTCCGGGATATTCTGCTGTGCCAGGAGCTCTACCTTTCCGCCATGGCGGACTATATGGAGCACGGGGGAAAGAGCCGGGGCAGCGCCCTGTACACCGATCCCCTGGGAGAGAAGCCCGATCCGCGCCTGCCGGGAACCTTCCGCTTCTCCCTGGACGACGGCAGCCGGGGCGGTTGGGTGCAGGAGGCGCTGCGGGGCGCGGAAGCCAGCGTCTTTGCGTGGCGCAGCGTACGCCCCATTCCCAAGGACGATGATTTCTTTGAAAATGTCTGGCGGGAATTTCGGGAGCATGGGAACGTGTATTGAACGTGCAGTAAGGAGACAATACGCGCAAGGGGCGCCCCTATACCGGAAGCCCCCTGTGAAAACGTCGCGAAGCCGCGCCGGATGCCGGTGCTTCGCGGCGTTTTGCGCGGCCTGAAACCAAAGACTCCGGTTCTCTTTTTTTCCTTCCTCCGGCGTTTCCGCCCGCATAAAATCTACACATAACGCCTGTATACTCTACCCAGCAAAGCAATCTCGCGGGGGTGGATTATGGCACACAAAGCGATCACCGAGACCCTTCATATCCAGGGAATGACCTGCGCCAGCTGTGAAGGGCGGATTCAGCGTGGCCTGATGAAGCTGCGGGGGGTGGAAAGCGCCAGCGTCAGCTATGAAAGGGGCAGGGCCCAGGTGCGCTACGATCCGGGGATGGTGTCCGGGGAGCGGATCCGCCAGGTTATTGAGTCCCTGGACTACCAGGTGGTAACCCAGCCCGAAGCGGCGAAGGAGCGGGTGAAGCCCCTGTGGATTCTGGGGGTGGCGCTGGTTCTTTTCGCGCTGTATTTTCTGCTGGACCGCCTGGGGGCGCTGAACCTGTTCAACCAATTCCCCCAGGCCAAGGAAGGCATGGGCTATGGCATGCTGTTTGTGATCGGGCTGCTGACCTCGCTGCACTGCGTGGCCATGT